>JBKPQU010000393.1:0-3694 GCA_046734255.1 Actinomycetota bacterium | reverse complement strand
TCCCCCGGCGCTGCCGGGCGATCTGCGGCACGGCAGCGCCGGGGGGGCCCTCGACCTGCGGCTCGGGCCGATGGTCGAGCTGGGCGGCGGAGGCGGCCTCGATCTGGCGCAGCACCGCGCCAGGGCGGTTGGTGATGATCGCCTCGACGCCGGCGTCCAGGCAGCGGCGGACGTCGTCCGGCTCGTCCACCGTCCACACGTGCACCGCGCGTCCCCGCTCGCGCACCTTCTCGACATAGCGGGGATGGGTGCGCAGCAGCGACATCCGCACGCCCGCGGCGACCACCGACCTGGGCAGGCTGCCGTCCCGGAACGGCACCGGCACGTACTCCATGAGGAACACCAGCGGCACCTCGGGGGCGAGCTGGCGCATCCGGCGCATGGCCAGCAGCGAGAAGCTCATCACCCGGACCGGCGGCTCGCGCCCCCGGCGGGGAGCCGCCCAGCCGAACTCGTTCAGCAGGTTGACCAGCGTGCGCTCGACCATCCCGCCGTGCCGGGTGGGGTGCTTGGTCTCGATCGCCAGCTCGACCGGCCGGGAGGAGTCGGCCACCATCGAGCAGAGCCGGCGCAGGGTGAGCAGCTTCGACCGGTCGGAGCGTTCGACCAGGTCAGGCTCCTCCTCGTAAGGGTCAGCACCCAGCGGATCCGCCGCGGCCAGCTTCTTCCACGACCCCCAGTCCAGACCCTCCAGGTGGGCCAGCTCTAGGGTGGACACCCGGCCGGTGCCACTGGAGGTCCGGTCGATGCGGCGGTCGTGCATGCAGACCAGGTGCCCGTCTGTGGTCAGCCGCACATCGCACTCCAAGGCATCGGCACCCACCTCGATCGCCGCCTCGTACGCGGCGAGGGTGTGTTCCGGCTCGGTCTCACTCGACCCCCGGTGCGCCACGACCTGCGGGCGACGGGTCGGCATGGGGATCAGCGTAGATCCCGCTCCTCGGTGCTCCGCCGCCGGTCGGACGCGGGAGCCGACCCTCGGCAGTTCGACGGAAATGGTTGCGGCGCACCAGGTGTCCGCGCCCGAGCGGCGTGAAGTGGGCCGTAGCTTCACTTGTCCGTCACCGACGAGGAGACCCGTGACCGACGCCGCCACCGTCGTCAACCACTGGACAGAGCTGTCCGAGTGGTGGCCCGGGCGATCGCTGTTCGCCTGCTACCTGACGTTCGAGAACCAGCCGGAGCTGCACCAGGCGGTGACCGCCTACCAGGGCGCTCTGGCCGATCTGCCCACCCTTGACCTGATCTGGCAGGAGTGGCTGCACCTGACCATGCAGGGGATCGCGTTCACCGACGAACTGCACCCCGGCCAGGCCGAGCAGCTGGCCGCAGCCGTGCGGGACGCACTCGCCGTCGGGCCCTCGTGCGAATTCACGCTGCAGCCGCCCATGGTCGGCAGCGACGGGGTGTACCTGCCGGCCGCCCAGCCGCAGCCGCTGGCCGCCATCCGTGAGGCCATCGCGGCGGCGGCCGGCCGCACGCTGTCGCCGAGGTCGCTGTACGCGCTGCCCGGCCAGGAGGACGGCGGGTTCGTCCCGCACGTCAGCATCGCCTACGCCAACGGCGAGGTGCCCAGGGAGGCCGTCGTCGACCGGCTCTGCCGGGTCGACGTCCCCTCGGTGACCGTGCAGGTCGACTCCGTCAGCATGATCAACCTCCGGCGCGACCACCGCCGCTGGTCCTGGACGGACACCGTGAAGATCCCCTTCGGCGACGCCTGACGGCCCTTCGACCCCTGTCTGAGCACGGTGCCGCAACGTGCCCTTCCCACGCGCACGGTGACACACCGTGCGCACCGGGCATGCCGCCTAGCGCCGCACGGTGTTGCGCAGTAGCTGCAAAGCGGCTGCAACAGCGCTGCAACGGTGGCCGCAATAGTGGCCGCAACAGCGTCCGCAACAGCGCCGAGCCGCCGTCGGGCATGAAACGACGTCTCGGGGTGTTGGAGCCGCCAGTAGTTTAGATCTCAACTATTGACTCCGCACCGACTGGCGCGGAGTCACCGGCCAACGAAGGACGTGGTCCCGATGAGCACCTTCCCGCAGGAACTGACCGGTACATGGGCGGTCGACCCGGTGCACAGCACGGTCGGCTTCGCCGTCAAGCACGCGATGGTCGCCACCACGCGCGGGCGGTTCACGAGCTACACCGGCGGCGCCGACCTCGACGCGGACGCCCCCGAGCGCAGCACCATCTGGGTGGACATCGACGCGACCAGCGTGTCCACGGGCAACGAGATGCGCGACGGCCACCTGCGCAGCGCCGACTTCTGGGACGCCGAGAACAACCCCACGATCACCTACCGGAGCACCGGCGTCCGCGTGGACGGCGAGCGCATCGTCACCGCCGGCGACCTGACCATCGGCGCCAAGACCAACCCCGTGGAGATCACCTGGGAGTTCGGCGGCGTCGCCAAGGGCCCCGACGGCGCCCTCAAGGCCGGCTTCGAGGGCTCCGCCACGATCAACCGCAAGGACTGGGGCCTGACCTGGAACGCGCCCCTCGAGGGCGGCGGGTTCCTGATCAGCGACCACGTCAAGATCGTTCTGGAGATCGAGGCCGGCAAGCAGGTCTGAGCCTCTACCGGACGCCGCGCGCGCCGGCTGCCGGGCGTCCCCGATCGCCCGTCAGTCGGCTCCGTGGTGGCGGAGGTACTGGCCGAAGTGCGGGACGGTGAACGCGATCCGCCCGCGCTCGCCGCTGAACACCAGCCCCTTCTTGATCAGAGCGTCCCGAGCGGGAGACAGCGACTGCGGCCGCCGTCCCAGCCGCTGGGCGATCGTCGCGGTCGGCACCGACCCGACGACGTCCGGCGCGGGGCCGGCGGCCGTACCTCGCGGCGCCCCGGCGGCCACCAGCTCCGCGGCCATCAGCTCCGCGGGCGCGGGCACCTCCGTCTCGGCGAGCAGGTCCGCCATCGCCCGCAGGTACTCGCGTTCGGCCGGGGTCGCGCGCTCGTACCGGGAGCCGAAGAAGCCGATCGCCAGCTCCGCCTCGGCCCGCGGGGCGGCCACGGCGACGTCGTCGGCAGTGATCGGCGAGGACGGCGCGACGTCCCAGGCCACCTTGCCGTAGGCCTGGACGAAGTACGGGTAGCCGGTGGTCGCCGCGTACATCGCGGCCAGCGCCTGGTCGGTGAAGTCCGCGCCCTCCTCCTGCGCGGGGGCCCGCAGTGCGCGCTCGGCGGCCGGGCGGTCCAGCCGGTCGGTCAGGCTGTAGCGGAAGAGGCGCTCGGAGTAGGACTTGCTCGCCGACAGCACGGCGGGCAGGTGCGGCAGCCCGGCGCCGACGACGATCAGCGGCAGTCCCCGCTGGCTGATCTCGTGCGCCGCGGCGCACAGCGCGGACACGTCCTCGGGGCCGAGGTCCTGCATCTCGTCGAGGAACAGCGCGATGCCGCGGCCGGCGTCGCCGGCCAGCCCGGCCAGGTCCGCGAGGAGTTCCACGAGGTCGATCTCGATGTCACCGGAGTCGGCGCGCCCGGGGACCAGCGGCACGTCGATCCCGGGCTGCCAGCGTTCGGCGATCCGTCCCGAGCCCCCGCGCGGGCTCGCGCGCAATGCGAAGGCCTTGAGCACCCCGAGCACGTGCCGCATGCCGTCGTCGCCGCCCGGAACGCCGAGCTCGCGCACCGCCAGGTGCAGGGCGGCGGCGAGGGGACGGCGCAGCGAGGTCTCGGGCCGGGCCTCGAGCT
>JBKPQU010000392.1:0-6590 GCA_046734255.1 Actinomycetota bacterium | reverse complement strand
CATCGCGCTCACCTGCTGACCGTCACGGTCACCGGGATCGTGAACGTGGTTCCCTGGCAGGAGTTGGCCGAGGTCGTGTCCATCGCGACCGCATCGGTGAGGGTGAACGTCTGGGTCGTGTCAGCGGGGATCGTTGGGCCGGCGAGGTCGGTGCTGTCCAGCCAGGAGACCCCGGTCGGGCTGCACCCGTTGGCCGCCGCCGCGTCCTGGCCCGCGGTCACGCTGACGACGGTCACGGCGAAGCCGTTCGGATTGGTCACCTTCAGCACCGCGCTCCCAGTTGACCCTGGGATCAGCGAGCCGACGCTGAGCGCGCCGTTGATCTCGAGCACCGACGGGGCCTGCGCCGAGAGAGAGATGGAGCCGGTCCCCCCGGCACCTGTGCCGGATCCCGAGGCGCTCCAGTAGGCGTATGCCGCACTCGGCACAGCCAGCAAGGCGATCGTGGCGGCCGCCACGGTGGCAGCGACGCGTGGCTGGATGTTCACCTGATCCCTCCGTTCGCGTTGCCGCCGAAGGCCAGGGCGATTCGGGCCCGCTTGCACCCGTCCTGGTCGCGCGTCGGGGCGTTCAGCATGGTCAGCTTCGGCCAGTCTCAGAGTGCCCGCCGCGACCGCGTTCCGTAACCGGTGAGGGCTGAGAGTCACCCAGTCCGACTACCCAAGGTAGTCGGTGAGATCAAATCCGTTGTCGGTCTTGTGGCGGTGAGTGCCGATTCGCACGCGGGCTGTGTCTGGCAATCACGTAGAGTAGTTTCTCGATCTCGTAGCGCTGTGTGATGCCGCCGAACCGGCGCTTCTGGCGGAGCCGAACGGGGGGCGTCCCCGGCGGACCCCTCGCCCCGGGCCGGTCAGCCTCGCCATGGTTGCTGCGGGCCGGCCCACGGGGGTCAGACAGCCGGTCACCCAGTCCCCTACAGCGGAAGGTGTCACAGTGCTGCGCACTCTCAACAAGCGCCTCGAGGAGTCCCGTCGTGACGGCGGCTTCACCCTGATCGAGCTCCTGATCGTCATCGTCATCCTCGGCGTGCTGGCCGGCATCGTGGTCTTCGCCGTCCAGGGCATCACCGACCGGGGGACGACCTCCGCCTGCAAGGCCACGGTGAAGACCGTCGAGGTGGCCTCGGAGGCGTTCTACGCCAAGAACGGCGTCTACGCCGCGACCCTGGCCGCACTGCAGACGGCGCCGGACAAGTTCCTGAAGGACGCCCCGCCCGTCGCCGACCCGTCGCCGGGTGGGTACTTCATCACCTACACCGCGGCCGACGGTTCCGTGGTCGGCAACCTCAACGGCAAGACGACCAACACCTGCGCCTGATCCGAGGGGTGCCCGGCGGCCGACGGCCGCCGGGCACCCACCCCATGCCTTCTCACTCCGCCACCTCACTCCGCCACCTGAGGAGCTCCGCCGTGCACAGCGACCTGCCCACCCCCGGAAGCATCGACGCGCTCCTCGCCGAGCTGTGGAGGCAGCGGGGGACCGACCTCATGCTCACCAGCGGGGTCCCGCCGATGCTGCGCGTCGACGGGAGGATGCGCCCGGTGGCCGGCCTGCCGGTGCTCGACGAGGAGGCCATCCTCGCCGTCCTGCGGAGCGTGCTCACCCCTGCCCAGTCCGAGGCCTTCTCCCGCGCGAACGAGTTCGACTTCTCCTTCACCTGGCAGGAGATCGCACGGATCCGCGGGAACGCCTTCCGGCAGCGCGGCCAGGTCGCCGTCGCCCTTCGGATGATCCCCCGGGAGATCCCGAGCATGGCCGATCTCGGCCTGCCACCGGTCCTGGAGACCTTTCTGGCCCGGCCCCAAGGCCTGTTCCTGGTCACCGGCCCGACCGGCTCGGGCAAGTCGACCACGCTGGCGGCGATGGTCGACTGGATCAACACGCACCAGGCCCGGCACATCCTGACGATCGAGGACCCGATCGAGTACGTCCACGACCACCAGCGCTCGGTGGTCAACCAGCGTGAGGTCGGCACGGACACCGAGGACTTCCCGGCGGCGCTGCGCTCCGCACTGCGCGAGGATCCCGACGTGCTGCTGGTCGGTGAGATGCGCGACCTGGAGTCCATCCAGTTCGCTCTCACGATCGCCGAGACCGGACACCTTGTGCTGGCCACCCTGCACACGAACGACACGGCCCAGGCGCTGAGCCGGATCGTCGACGTCTTCCCCGCCGAGCGGCAGGCCCAGATCAGGGTCCAGCTGGCGGCCGCGCTGACCGGCATCGTCTACCAGCGGCTGCTGCCCAGGATCGACGGGGGCCTGGTGGCCGCGCAGGAGGTCCTGATCGCCAGCAGCGCGGTGCGCAACCTGGTCCGAGAGGGCAAGACCGCGCAGCTGCGGAACGCCCTCGTCACCGGTCAGAAGGACGGCATGGTGACCTTCGAGCAGTCGCTTTCCGCCCTCGTCCGCAGCGGCACGGTGAGCTACCAGGACGCCGTGGCACACAGCCTGTACCCGCGCGACGTCGAGCCCGCGCCGCAGCCCATCCGGGCCACGGCATGAAGCTCACCCGCAACCGTCCCCAGCCACCGGTGCAGGCCTCCGCCACCTCGGAGCAGGCCACGGCGATGACGGTCGTCCCCCGCCCGGCGCCACCGGCCCCGGACGTGCTGGGCACCGGATCGCATTCGGTGCCGGCGGCCCCGGCGCGCGCCCGGGTGAAGATCGACGACCTCGCCGTTGAGGACCATGGCGGCCGGCTCGGCGAGCTGCTGGTCCGCGAGCGGGTGGCCTCGCGCGAGCAGGTGGTGGCCGCCCTGCTGCAGCAGGAGCACAGCCCCAAGCGGCTGGGCGCCCTGCTGGTCGAGCTCGGCGCCGTCGACGAGCGCGACGTCGCCCGCCTGGTGGCCACCCGGCTGGGCCTGCCGTTGGCGGATCTCCGCCAGCAGGCGCCGAATGCGGACGCCGTCGCGCTGCTGCCCGAGTCGAGCGCCCGGGCGATGCGGGCCGTGCCGATGTCGCTGTCCGACGAGGGCGTCGCGGTCGTGGTCAGCGATCCGTCGGAGGAGCTCCGGCTGCGCCTGGAGGCGGAGATCCGGCGCCCCGTCCGGCTGCTGGTGGCTTCGCCCAGCGAGGTGGCCCGGGCGATCACCGGTAACTACCGGGCACTCTCCGGCGTCGGTGCGCAGGTCGAGGCGTTCGAGGCCCGTGACGCCGTGCGCCGGGCGGCGATCCGGGCCGAGACCGCGGCGGCGGCCAACGACGACGCTCCGGTCGTCCAGGTCGTGCAGCTGATCATCGCGCAGGGCATGCGAGACCGGGCCTCGGACATCCACATCGAGCCGCAGGACGATCGGATCAGGGTGCGCTACCGGATCGACGGTGCGCTGCACGACGTGCTCTCCCTGCCCGGCTCGATGGGTGCGGCGATCGCCAGCCGTATCAAGATCATGGGCGGGATGAACATCGTCGAGCGCCGCCGGCCGCAGGACGGCCAGATCGCGCTGGAGCTGGACGGGCGGGGCGTCGACATCCGGGTGTCGACCACCGCGACGATCTGGGGCGAAAAGGTGGTGATGCGGCTGCTGGACAAGAGCCGCTCGCTCTACCGGCTGTCCGACCTCGGGATGACCGAGGACACCGCCAAGCGCTTCTCCGAGCTTATCCACTCCCCGTCCGGGATGGTGATCTGCGCCGGACCGACCGGCAGCGGCAAGACCACGACCCTGTACGGCTCGTTGAGCGAGCTCAACCAGCCGGACCGGAACATCACGACGATCGAGGATCCGGTCGAGTACACCTTCCCCTCGATCAACCAGATCCAGATCAACGAGTCCGCCGGGGTGACGTTCTCCGACGGGCTGCGCTCGATCCTGCGCCAGGACCCCGACGTGATCCTGGTCGGCGAGGTGCGCGACGCCGACACCGCGCGGATCGCCGTCCAGTCCGCGCTGACCGGTCACTTCGTGCTGTCCTCGCTGCATGCGACCGACTCGGTGTCCGCGCTGCACCGGTTGCTGGACATGGGGATCGAGCCGTTCCTGGTCGCCTCTTCGGTCACGGCGGTGATCGCGCAGCGCCTGGTCCGGCGCATCTGCCGCTACTGCCACGAACTGTACGAGCCCTCCACGGAGGAGCTCGGCTTCCTCCGCTCGGTTCTGGGTCGCACACCGCCGGGCCTGCTGGCCCGCGGCGCAGGCTGCACGTTCTGCGCGGGCACGGGTTACCTGGAGCGGATCGGGGTGTACGAGCTGCTGACCGTCACCGATCCGGTCAAGCGGCTGGTGCTGGAACGGGCACCGCACGAGGAGTTCCGACAGATCGCGCGCATGCAGGGCATGCGAACCCTGCGGGACGAGGCGGTCGGGCTGGTCGAGGCGGGGATCACGACCGTGGCCGAGGTACTGCGATCCGTCTACATGGCTGGAGGCTGAGGTGCCCAAGTTCGCCTTCGAAGGCACCACACCGCAAGGGATCGTGCTGCGCGGCAACGAACGCTTCGCCTCCCGCGAGGACGCCGAGCTGGCGCTGTTCCGCCGTCAGCTGGGCAGGCTGACCATCACAGAGAAGAAGAGCCTGTGGCGCGCGGAGGTGCTGGCGCCGCGGGTCAAGCGGCAGGAGGTCATGCACCTGTCCCGGCAGCTGGCGGCGTTCGTCCGGGCTGGGCTGCCGGTCCTCGACGCCGTCCACACGATCGGCGAGGAGGCGGCGAACTCGTCGTTGCGGCGGGTGATGCAGGACGTCGAGGAGGGGCTGCGCAGCGGGGAACGGCTGTCGGACTGCCTCGACCGTCACCCGAAGATCTTCCCGGAGTTTTACCGGGGGATCCTGCGCTCGGCGGAGCTGACCGGGCGCCTGGACTCCGTCCTCGATCAGCTCGCCGGCTACCTGGAGCGTGACCTGGAGGCCCGCCGGAAGATCAAGTCCGCCTTGATCTACCCGAGTGTCGTCGCCGTGATGTCGACCTTCACGATCGTGGTCCTCGCGGGCTTCGTGCTCCCCCGGTTCAAGGTCTTCTTCGCCAGCCTGCACGCGAAACTGCCCCTGCCCACCCGCATCCTGCTCGGAATCACCGACTTCGTCGGTGCCTGGTGGTGGCTCATCCTCGCCGTACTGGCGGGCCTGGTGCTGGGGATCAGCATTGCGGTGCGAACCGAGCCCGGCCGCCGGATCAGGGACCGCCTGCTGCTCGCTGCACCGGTTCTCGGCGTCACGGTCCAGTTCGCGCTGGTGGAGCGCTTCTGCCGAATGCTCGGTTCGATGCTGGGCGCCGGAGTGACGCTCCCCGAGGCGCTCCGGGTCACCTCGGCGGCCCTGGGCAACCGCGTCTACACCCGTGCACTGCAGCACGTCGGGGAGGCGATGCTCGAGGGCCACGGGATCGCGGCGCCGATCTCCCGGACCCAGCTGTTCCCCGCGACCGCCACCCAGATGATCCGGGTGGGGGAGGACACCGGCACGCTCGACGAGCAGCTCGAGGTGGCCGCCCAGTACTACGAGCGGGAGCTGGACTACCAGATCAAGCGCGTCACGGCGCTGTTCGAGCCGGCCATGATCATCGTCATGGGCGGGCTGGTCGGGTTCGTCGCGGTCGCCCTCGTCTCGGCCATGTACGGCATCTTCAACCAGGTGCAGGTCTGAGGGTCATGCCCATCCACGGGGCGAACAGGACCAGCGACGACCGCGGGGAGACCTTGCTCGAACTGGTGATCGCCGTCGTCATCCTCGGGATCGCCGTCGTGGCGATCGTCGGTGGGCTTGCGAGCAGCGTCCTGATCTCCGACGTGCACCGGCGGCAGGCGCAGACGGGGGTGATCGTGCGCGACTATGCCGAGGCCCTGCAGGCGGCGATCACCGCTGACCAGGCGAACTACGTCGCGTGCGCGGGGCCGGCAAACTATGTGCCCTCCGCGGCGGCGATCGCGGCCACGGGGTTCACCGTGCCGTCGGGGTACACGGCAACCGCGTCCGTGCAGTACTGGGACGGGAGCGCGTTCGGTGCCTGCCCGGCCGGCGGCGACACCGGCCTCCAGCGGGTGTCGTTGACGGTGACCAGCGACAACGGCCGGGCCAGGCAATCCCTGGTCGTGCTGGTGCGCAAGCCGTGCCGGCCGACCGATGCGGCCTGCTCATGAACCGCCGTGCGGACGCCCCCGGGCGGGATCCCGAGGCGGGGTTCACCATGGTCGAGCTGCTGGTGGTGATCGTGCTGCTCGCGGTGATCGCGTTGCCGGTCGGCAACGCCGTGATCGGCATCCTGCGCAACACCGACGCCACCAATGCACGGCTGGCCGCCTCGCACGACGCGCAGATCAGCGCGGCGTACTTCGCCGCCGACGTCGCCAGCACCGGCGTGCAGCTGTCCGGCGGCTCGGGCCTGGGTCAGTCGGTCGAGCAGAATGCCGCCTACAACGCCGGGCTGTTTCCCTGCGGCACCGCGGGCACGCCCCCGGCCGCCCTGCGCCTCGCCTGGGACGAGTACACCCTCACGGGCGGAACTGTGATCCCGAGCCGGGTCGTGGTCAGCTACGTCGTCGAGCCCACCAGCACGGGTCATGAGCTCCACCGGATCCGCTGCACGGGAGCCACCACTCCGAGCTCGGACGTCGTCGTCGCACACCAGCTGACCGCCGCCGCTCCCGGCGTCAC
>JBKPQU010000391.1:0-9487 GCA_046734255.1 Actinomycetota bacterium | reverse complement strand
TCCTGCTCCGCGGACCGGCGGACGATCGAGGAGAACGTGCGGCGCGAGGCATCGGAGCGGCGCTCCGCCCCACCCACCCGGACGTCCTCCCCGCGGTGCCAGGCGTCCAGGTCGGCCGCCCAGTGCTCCGCGATCTCCGGCCGGGTCAGGCCCTCCCACTCCCCCGCGTCGACCTCGCGCAGCGCGGGGTCCTCCTCGACCCCCAACCCCAGCACCCGGGACAGCTCCGCCGCCGTCTGCGCCGCCCGCCACAGATCCGATGCGACCACCCGCAGCGGGCCGTGACCGGTGACCATGGCCGCCAGCGCCCGGGCCGCGACCCGGGCCTGCGCCAACCCGACGCCGTCCAGCGGTACGTCGGTGTGTCCCTGGAAGCGGTCCTGCTGGTTGTACGCCGTCCGCCCGTGCCGCCACAGCAGCAAGCGGTGCGCGGTCACCCGGGCGCCACCGCGTCGGCGGGTGGGACGACGGCGTCCCCCAGGTCCAGCGTCGGGCAGTGCCGCCACAACCGCTCCAGCGCGTAGTACTCCCGCTCCTGCGCATGCTGGACGTGCACGACGAGGTCGGTGAAGTCCAGGAGCACCCAGCGACCCTCGCGCTCCCCCTCGCGGCGGGTCACACGTACCCCGCGGGCGTGTAGCGCCTCCTCGATCCCCTCGACGATCGCCCTGACCTGCCGGTCGTTGGGCGCGGCCGCAAGCAGGAACACGTCGGTGATCACCAGGTGGTCGCTGACGTCGATCGCGACAACGTCCTTGGCGAGCTTGTCCGCGGCCGCGCCGGCGGCCACCCGGGCCAGCTCGACGGCATGTTCGGACGCGGTCACGACGTCCAGCCTCTCACGGCCCCTGGGAGGGGGCACCGGCAGCGGGCTCGGCGGCGGCGGCCCCGCGGGCTCAATCCGCCGTTCCCCCGCGGTACAGCTTGTGCTTGGCGATGGACTGGACCACGCCGTCCGGCACGAGGTACCAGACCGGCTCGCCGCGGGCCACCCTGGCCCGGCAGTCGGTGGAGGAGATCGCCAGCGCGGGTACCTCCTTCAGGCTCACCCGATCGGCGGGCAGGCCGGTCCCGTCCAGGGTGTGCCCGGGTCGCGTCACGCCGATGAAGTGGGCCAGCTGGAACATCTCGTCGGCCTGCCGCCAGGACAGGATCTGGGCGAGGGCGTCGGCGCCGGTGATGAAGAAGATCTCCGGGTCGTCCCGCTCGACGCAAAGGTCGCGCAGCGTGTCGATGGTGTAGGTGGGTCCGGGGCGGTCGATGTCCACCCGGCTCACCGTGAACTGGGGGTTGGACGCCGTCGCGATCACGGTCATCAGGTACCGGTGCTCCGGCGGCGAGACCTCGCGTTCGGTCTTCTGCCAGGGCTGCCCGGTGGGAACGAAGACGACCTCGTCCAGTCCGTAGGAGCTGGCCACCTCGCTGGCGGCGACGAGGTGTCCGTTGTGGATCGGGTCGAAGGTGCCGCCCATCACCCCGAGCCGGGCGCGGCGGGCCGCCGGCACGCCACACCGCCGATCAGTGCTTGCTGGCCCAGTTGCGGAACGCCCAGGTGATCGCCAGGAGCACCGCGAAGAGCGTCAGTGCGCCGAGCGCGTAGGCGACCGGCGGGAACTGCGTAACGCGGGTCTCCTCGGCGCCCAGCAGCACGGCGGCCAACGTCGTGGTTGCCATCACGTCCCGGCTCCTTGCGGTCGCAGTCGTCGCCGACGAGGCAGTCTCCCACGCCCGGCGTCCGCGCTGCGAGGCACCCACGCGCGTGCCGCACGCCGCGCCCCGCTCTACGCTGACCGGGTGCCGCAACCCCAGCTCAGCGTCGTCGTCCCCATGTACGAGGAGGAGGCGGTCCTTCCGCTGTTCACCCAGCGGCTGCGGCCGGTCCTGGACGGGCTGGCGGCGCGCAGCGGCGCTACCTACGAGGTGGTCGCGGTGGACGACGGCAGCGACGACGCCACGCCGGTGCTGCTGGAACGTGCCCGGCGTGACTGGCCGCAGCTGCGCGTGGTCCGTTTGCGCACCAACGCCGGGCACCAGGCGGCGCTGTCGGCGGGGCTGGCCAGGGCCCGCGGCTCCTGGGTGGCGACGATCGACGCCGACCTCCAGGATCCGCCGGAGGTCCTGACCGACCTGGTGCAGCGCGCCTGGGAGGGCGGCGTCGACGTCGTGTACGCCGTCCGTGCGGACCGGAGCAGCGACTCGCTGTTCAAGCGGGTGACCGCCCGGGCCTACTACCGCCTGATGCGCCGCCTGATCGGCCGGCACGTGCCCGGGGACGCCGGGGACTTCCGGCTGATGAGCCGCGCGACGGTGGAGGCGGTCAACCGGCTTCCGGACCAGCACCGGGTGCTGCGCCTGGTCGTGCCTGCGCTCGGCTTCCCCTCCGCCACCGTCGCCTACCAGCGGGACGCGCGGGCGGCCGGGCGGACGAAGTACTCCCTGGCCCGGATGCTGCGGCTGTCGGTGGACAGCCTGACCGGCTTCTCGGTCGCCCCGCTGCGGCTGGCCACCTGGTTCGGGCTGGGCGGTGCCCTGGCCACGACCGTCCTGCTCGCGATCGCCCTGATCGCGTACGCCACGAATCGAACGGTCCCGGGCTGGACGTCGACGTTCGTCGCCGTCGCCGCGGTGGGCACCGTGCAGTTGCTGTGCCTCGGCCTGCTCGGGGAGTACGTCGGCAGGCTCTACACCCAGTTGCAGGGCCGCCCGTCGTACCACATCGCCTTCGACTCCCTGCTCGATGCGGGGATGGACCCCGCGATCGAACCGGAGGCGGACCAGAGCGTCACGGACGCCGAGCTGTCACCATCAGCGACACCCCGGGCAGAGAGGTGACCGGCAGGTAGCGCTCGGTCGCCACCACCGCGTGCAGCGTGCCGTTCAACCAGCCCGGCAGGTCGGCGAGGTCGCTGCCCGTGCTGGACCGCCGGCGGGCGGCCACCGCAGGTCGCAGCAGGACGTTCCAGCTGCGCATCCGCTGGACGTCGAAACCCGCCGCGTCGAGCACCTCCGCGAGGGTCTGCCGCGTGTAGCGGCGGACGTGCCCGACCGCCTCGTCGTGCGCCGACCAGAGCCGGGGGTCGGCCGGCACCGCGACGAGGAAGCTGCCGCCGGGCCGCAGCGTCTCGAACACCGACCGGGCGGCCGCGGCGTCGTCGTCCAGGTGCTCCAGCACGTCGAAGGCGACCACCAGGTCCAGCTCGCGGGGCCCGACCGGCAGCCGCATCGCGTCCGCCCGGATCACCGGGACCCCGCGCTGCCGGCAGACCCAGGCGCCCTCGACGCCGAACTCCAGCGCCGCGGCCTGCCAGCCGAGCTCGCGCAGCACCCGGGTGTTGCCGCCACCGGCCGCGCCGACATCGAGCGCCAGTCCCGGCGGGATGCGCGCCACGGCCCGCGCGAGCAGGCGTCGCCGCTCGCGGTACCACCAGTGCCGGTCCTCCAGCCGGGTGAGCTTGCGGACCTCGGTTGCCTCCATCAGGACCGCGCCGGAGGCCGCTGGCGCACCTGGCCGTCGCCGACCACGACCCACTTCGTCGAGGTGAGCTCGGCCAGCCCCATCGGGCCCCGGGCGTGCAGCTTCTGGGTGGAGATCCCCACCTCGGCACCCAGCCCGAACTCCCCGCCGTCGGTGAACCGGGTCGAGGCGTTGACGATGACGCTGGCGGAGTCCACCTCGGCGACGAACCGGTCGGCGGCCCTCAGGTCGGACGTGCAGATCGCTTCCGTGTGACCGGTGGACCACCGGCGGATGTGCTCGATCGCGGCGTCCAGTGAGTCCACGACACCCACGGCGAGGTCCAGCGAGAGGTACTCGGTGGCCCAGTCCTCGTCGGTGGCGGGTTCGACGTCGATGCCCAGCCCCGCGGCGACCGGGGCGACGCGCTCGTCGGCGTGCAGCCGGACCCCGGCCGCGGCCAGCTCGGGCAGCAGCCTGGGCAGCACCGCGTCCGCGGCGTCGCGGTGCACGAGGACGGTCTCCGCGGCGTTGCACACGCTCGGCCGGTCCACCTTGGAGTTCACCGCGATCGCCACCGCCTGATCGACGTCGGCACTGGCGTCGATGTACACGTGGCAGTTCCCGGAGCCCGTCTCGATCGCCGGGACCGTCGACTCCTCCACCACGGACCGGATCAGGCCCGCACCGCCGCGCGGCACGAGCACGTCGACCAGCCCGCGGGCGCGCATCAGGTGGCCGACTCCCTCGCGGCCCCACGGGTCGACCGTGGCCACGGCGTCGGCCGGCAGCCCCGCGGCGCTCAGCGCACCGCGGATCACTTCGACGAGGACGGCGTTGGTGGACTCGGCGGCCGACCCGCCGCGCAGCACGACCGCGTTGCCGCTCTTCAGCGCGAGCACCGCGGCGTCCACCGTGACGTTCGGCCGGGCCTCGTAGATCATGCCGACGACGCCCATCGGGACCCGGACCTGGCGCAGCTGCAGCCCGTTCGGCAGCGTCGAGCCGCGAACCACCTGACCCACGGGGTCGGGCAGCGCGGCCACGTCCCGGACTGCACCCGCGATTGCGGCGATCCGGCCCGCGTCCAGCCGGAGCCGGTCGAGCAGGCCGGGCTTCAGCCCTGCCCGCTCACCCCGGTCGAGGTCTTCGGCGTTGGCGGCGACGATCCGGTCCGCGGCCTCAGGCAACGCCTCGGCGATCGCGAGCAGCGCGGCGTCCTTGGTCGCGGTCGGTGCCGAGGCCAGCGCCCGCGACGCCTGACGTGCCCGACGGCAGACCTCCAGAACCGCCTCGCGCACCGGGTCGGATGCGGTCTCGCGCACCTCGGGGGC
The DNA here is from genome assembly GCA_046734255.1 of Actinomycetota bacterium. Lineage (GTDB taxonomy): Bacteria > Actinomycetota > Actinomycetes > Actinomycetales > Kineosporiaceae > JBKPQU01. The sequence continues at coordinate 4,699 of JBKPQU010000391.1, read as the reverse complement.
GCCCGTGGCACGCGTGCCGGAAACGCTCATGACGGCCAGCCTAGAGCCTTCCCCGACGTGCCGAATCCCGGGATTCGGGCCGGGAATCAGGCGTGGTGCGGGCGCTGCGGCCCGCTCGGCGGGTCCATCGGGTGGATCTCACCGAGCGCGTGGATGTAGGCATGATCCTCCCGCTCGGACCGGGAGCGCACGGTCTGCCGGTCGACCACCTCCAGGCCGACCACCCCCCACGCCGGCAGCACGGCGGACATCGCGTGGTCGGACCACATCCGCATCGCCTGCTCGATCGCCCCGCCGACGTCCTCGGACTCCTCCCAGTACTGCACCTCCGCCCGGTCGGTGCGGTAACGGGCTCCGGTGACGAACGGGCGCTCCAGGCTCAGCCGCTCCAGTGCACGGCGCACCTGCTCGGCATCGACCGGCTCCCCCGCGACGGTCACGGTGACGAACCACAGGCCCGGCTGCGCGCCGGGCAGCGGGCGCAGACCCACGCGCTCCTGTTCCACCACACCGCTGGTCTCGCCGGCAGACAGCCGGTGCCGTCGCCTCATCCGACACCCGCTTCCGGTGCGGCCAGGCGGGCGCGGCGGAAGGACATCGCACTAGTGCAGCAGGCCGGACGCGTCCGCGTCCCGGTTTCCCCAGATGTCACGAGCTCGGCGCTATCCGCCCCGATGCCCGCTCCGCGTCGTACCAGTGAGTAGCCGGCGCGGGCGAGGTTCAGGTGCGGAGGAGCACGAGGTCGTCGCGGTGCACGACCTCGCGCTCGTACCCCGCCCCGAGCTCGCGGGCCAGCTCCCGGGTGGACCGGCCAAGCAGCGTCGGCAGCTCCCGGGCGTCGAAGTTGACCAGGCCGCGGGCCACCACCCGGCCCTGGGGGGTGGCGAGGTCTACGGGGTCGCCGGCGGAGAAGGCGCCCTCGACCGCGATCACCCCGGCCGGCAGCAGCGACATCCGGCGCTCGACCACCGCGGAGACCGCACCCTCGTCGAGCACGAGCCGCCCCTCCGCCCGCGCGGCGTGGGCGAGCCAGAGCAGCCGGCTCGCGGTCCGCGATCCGGCCGCGGCGAACCAGGTGCCGACGTCCTCGCCGGCCAACCCCGGGCCGGCCAGCTCGGCGGAGGTCAGCAGCGTCGGGATCCCCGCGATCGTGGCGATCCCGGCCGCCTCGACCTTGGTCGCCATCCCGCCGGTACCCAGCCCGCTGCGGCCGCCGCGGCCTGCCCGGACGCCGTCCAGGTCCTGCGCGCCGTGCACCACCCGGATCCGTTCCGCGCCCGGCCGCCTGGGGGGCCGGTCGTACAGCGCATCCACGTCCGAGAGCAGGACCAGCGCATCGGCGTGCACGAGGTGCGCGACCAGGGCCGCCAGCCGGTCGTTGTCGCCGAAGCGGATCTCGTGCGTCGCGACGGTGTCGTTCTCGTTGACGATGGGTACGACGCCCAGCCCGAGCAGCCGGTAGAGCGTCCGCCGGGCGTTGGTGTAGTGGCTGCGCCGGACGACGTCGTCGGCCGTGAGCAGGACCTGCCCCGTGGTCAGCCCGCGCCGGGCGAAGGCGTCGGTGTACCGGGCCATCAGCAGGCCCTGGCCGACGCTGGCACTCGCCTGCTGGGTGGCCAGGTCGCGGGGGCGGACCGGCAGCCCGAGCGGTGCCAGCCCGGCGGCGATCGCGCCGGAGGTGACCAGCACCACCTCCTGCCGGTTCAACCTGCGCCGGGCGAGCGGGGCGACCAGCGCGTCCAGCCGGTCCCCGTCGATGCCGCCCTGCGGACTGGTCAGCGACGAGGAGCCCACCTTGACCACGACCCGGTGGGCCTGCGCGAGCGACGTCCGCCCGCCCTCGCCGGGCTTCGGGCTCACCGGCCCTCCTCGACGTCGTCCCCGGCCACGTCCAGGTCGTCGTCCAGGTCGTCCAGGTCGTCGTCCAGGTCGTCGTCCAGGTCGTCGTCCAGGTCGTCGTCCAGGCCCTCCAGGATCACCGGGTCGACCCAGTGGCCGGCTTCGCGTTCCGCCTCCAGTTCCGCCCGTGCGCTGCGCCGGGCCTGCCGGCGCGCCTCGTGGTCCTCCCGGCGGTCCGCGCGCGTCGGCCGGGCGGACCCGGGCAGCCTGGGGTCGGCACCCCGAGGGCCGACCGCCGCGCGAGCGCCGGCGTACAGCGTCGGATCCCAGTCGAAGACCACTGCGGCCTCGCCGTCCCCGATCACCACCTCGGCCCCGGGTTCCGCGCCCGCCTCGACCAGCGCCTCCTCCACGCCGAGCCGGGCCAGCCGGTCGGCGAGGTAGCCGACGGCCTCGTCGTTGGCGAAGTCCGTCTGCCGCACCCAGCGCTGCGGGCGAGCGCCCCGGACGCGGTACCGGACGCCGTCGGCGGTCCGCTCCTCGTCGAGGGTGAACCCCGGGTCGTCCACGGCGGCCGGGCGGAGCACGGTGCGCGCCGCCGAGGCGGGCCGACTGGCCGCCCGCGCGGCCGCGACCACCCGCGCCATCCCGAAGGAGAGCTCGCGCAGACCCTCGTGGCTGGCCGAGGAGGCCAGGTACACCTCGAGCCCGCGGGCCTGCAGTTCGGGACGCACCAGTTCGGCCAGCTCGCGGGCCTCCGGGACGTCGACCTTGTGCAGCACGACCAGCCGCGGGCGGTCGAGCAGGGACGGCGAGCCCTCGTCAACCGGGTAGGCGGCGAGCTCCGCCTCGATCACGTCGAGGTCGCTGATCGGGTCCCGGCCCGGTTCCAGCGTGGCGCAGTCGATCACGTGCACCAGCACGGCGCAGCGCTGCACGTGCCGGAGGAACTCCAGGCCGAGGCCGCGGCCCTGGCTGGCGCCGGGGATCAGGCCGGGGACGTCCGCGACCGTGAACCGGACCTGCCCTGCCTCGACCACGCCGAGCTGGGGCACCAGCGTCGTGAACGGGTAGTCGGCGATCTTCGGCCGGGCCGCGGACAGCGCCGCGACGAGGCTGGACTTGCCCGCGTTCGGGTAGCCGATCAGCCCGGCGTCCGCCACCGTGCGCAGCTCCAGCACGACCTCAGCGGACTCTCCCGGCTCCCCGAGCAGCGCGAAACCCGGCGCTTTTCGACGGGGCGAGGCCAGGGCGGCGTTGCCGAGACCGCCGCGGCCGCGGGCGGCCACCACCCAGCGGGCGCCGACGCCGACCAGGTCGGCGATCACGGTGCCGTCGACCGAGCGGACCACCGTGCCGTCCGGGACCGGCAGCACGAGATCCGCGCCGCCGGCGCCGTTGCGCATCGAGCCCTGGCCGGGCTTGCCCGAGGCGGCGCCGCGGTGCGGGCTGCGGTGGTAGTCCAGCAGCGTCGTGGTTTGCGGGTCGACGACCAGGACGACGTCGCCGCCGTCGCCGCCGTTACCGCCGTCCGGGCCGCCGAGCGGCTTGAACTTCTCCCGGTGCACCGACGCGCAGCCGTTCCCCCCGTCGCCTGCGGCCACGTGCAGCAGCACGCGGTCGACGAAGGTGGTCACGCGGTCCGTCTCCCCACGGGCCGGCTCGCGCTACCCGGAACTGCCGCAGGCATGGCCGAGCCGCTCGCCGGCGAGCCCTACGCCCCCTCGGGGCTCCCGGAGGGGACGACGTTGACCACTCGCCGCCCGCGCCGGGTGCCGAACTCCACGGCACCGGCGGCGAGAGCGAACAGGGTGTCGTCGCCACCGCGACCGACGTTGGCGCCGGGGTGGAAGTGGGTGCCCCGCTGCCGGACGAGGATCTCGCCCGCGCCCACGACCTGGCCGCCGTAGCGCTTGACGCCCAGCCGCTTGCTGGTGGAGTCGCGCCCGTTCCGGGTGGAGCTGGCGCCCTTCTTGTGTGCCATCTCGATGCCTGCCTCGTGGTGCCAGCCGGTGGATGCCGGTCAGCGTCGGATGTCCGTGACCTTCAGCCGGGTGAGCTGCTGGCGATGTCCGAGGCGCCGGCGATACCCCGTCTTGTTCTTGAACTTCATGATCCGGATCTTCGGGCCCTTGGCTTGGGCGACCACCTCGGCGGTCACGGTGACCTTGGACAGCGCATCCGTCGCAGTAGTCACCTCGGAGCCGTCGACGAGCAGCACCGGCGTGAGCTCGACGGTGCTCCCGGGCTCGGCGGCGACCCGGTCGACGATCAAAACGTCGCCGACGGACACCTTCTCCTGCCGGCCGCCGGCACGAACGATCGCGTACACGTCGGACTCACTCTCTCGTCGATCTCGTGGTGGATCCCGGTGCCCGCCCGCCACCGCGTACCGGCGGCGCGGCCTTACGGCTCGCGCGCTGCGGGGCGTGCAGCATCGGAGCGCCGTCAGGCGCACCGCAGGTCAGGGTACGGAGCCGCGGTCGGCGGAGTCAAAACGGTTCCGCACCGCCGGCACCGCGCGCCGGGCTCAGCCGTGAGCGGACCGGTCAGCCGTGAGCGGAGTGGCCATCGCCCGGGGAACCGCCGCGCAGGAACTGGAGGGGTCAGCCATCGGCGGCCATCGCCTCGGTGACCGCCGGACCGGACTCGGACCCCTGGCCGGAGTCGCCGCCGCCGGACCGCCCACCGCCGGAGCGCCGGCCCGAGCGCTGGCCGCGGCTGCCGTCCCTCTGCTGGGGCCGCTTCTCCACCGGTTCCTCGTGCACGATCACCCCACGACCGCCGCAGGCCTCGCACGGTTCGCTGAACACCTCGAGGAGCCCCTGGCCGACCCGCTTGCGCGTCATCTGCACGAGAC
>JBKPQU010000390.1:0-10201 GCA_046734255.1 Actinomycetota bacterium | reverse complement strand
CGACCGGCGTCCTGGTCGTCGACCCCGGCCCGGACGACGCGGGACACCTCCGCAGGGTGCTGGCCGCCGTCCGTGACCGCGGCGCCCGGGTGGCGCTGGTGTTGCTCACCCACGGGCACGCCGACCACAGCGCGGGCGCCCGGACGTTCGCCGAGCTGGCCGGCGCGCCGGTGCGCGCGCTGGATCCGGCGCACCGGCTGGGATCGGAGGGCCTGGCGGACGGCGACGCCGTCGAGGCCGGCGCGCTGCGGTTGGACGTCGTCGGCACCCCTGGGCACTCGGCGGACTCGCTGTGCTTCGTGCTGCCCGACCAGGGTGCGCTGCTCACCGGGGACACCCTGCTCGGCCGGGGCACCACGGTGGTCGCGCACCCCGACGGGCGGCTGGCGGACTACCTGGCCTCGTTGCAGCGGCTGCACCGGCTGTCCGAGCAGCTGGGCCTGACCTCGGTGCTGCCCGGGCACGGCCCGCCGCTGGCGGATCCGCTGCGGGTCGTCGAGGCCTACCAGCGCCACCGCGAGGAGCGCCTGGACCAGGTCCGCGCGGCCGTCGCGGCCGGTGCCCGCACCGCCCCCGAGGTGGTCGCCGCGGTCTACGCCGACGTCGACCGCGTCCTCTGGCCCGCCGCGGAACTCAGCGTCCGCGCCCAGCTGGACTACCTCGGGGTGACGGCCGGCTGAAAGCTCAGCGGGCTCGGCGGCGCAGCCGTTCGATATCGAGCAGGACGACCGCCCGCGCCTCGAGGCGGAGCCAGCTGCGGGAGGCGAAGTCGGCCAGTGCCTTGTTCACCGTCTCCCGCGAGGCGCCGACGAGCTGCGCGAGCTCCTCCTGGGTGAGGTCGTGCGCGACCCGCAGGCCGTCGTCCGTGGGCTGGCCGAAGCGTTCGGACAGGTCGAGCAAGGCCTTCGCCACCCGCCCGGGAACGTCGGAGAACACCAGGTCGGCGAGGTAGTCGTTGGTCCGGCGCAGGCGGCGGGCCAACGCGCGCAGCAGGTGCCTGGCGACGTCCGGCCGCCCGGTGAGCCAGGTGGTCAGGTCCTCGTTGCCCAGGCCGATCAGGTGGGTGTCGGCGACCGCGGTGGCGGTGGCGTTCCGCGGGCCGGGGTCGAACAGCGACAGCTCGCCGAACATCTCGCCCGGCCCGAGGATCGCCAGCAGGTTCTCCCGGCCGTCGCCGGACGTCCGACCCAGCTTGATCTTGCCTTCGGCGATCACGTAGAGCCGGTCACCCGGATCACCCTCACGGAACAGCACCTGGCCCCGGGACAGCTCGACCTGCGCCATCGTCGACATCAGCGCGGCGGCGGACTCGTCGTCCAGCGCGGCGAACAGCGGCGCCTGACGTACGACCTCGTCGTCCACGGGTCCTCCTACCGCGACCGGCCACCGCCTCGATGGGTCGCCGTGGCTCGCCGGTGTTGAGGGGTGACGGTGTGTCGGCAGGAAGTCTGCCGCACAAGGGCACCGTGGGCATATCGCGGAGCGCGATCTCGGATGAGGCGACGCGGGTCACGACGCGACCGTGAGCGAGAGCAGGGAGTGGGACGGCGCGGGTCAGACCGCGGCGGCCCGTCGGGCGCGATGAGTTGCCGCCTCGCAGTCCAGCCGCTCGTCCAGGGCGCGCTCCGCGTCGCTGCGCGAGCGGTGCAGGGCGGCGAGGTGGGTGTCCAGTGCGGTCAGCGTGTCCTTGAGCACCGGCAGGATGGAGGTCTCGCACAGCCGCTGCTCCGGCCGCCCGATGCCGAGCAGCAGGCGAAGCCCGGAGGTGCGCCGCTGCGACTGGACGGCCGTGGGCGCGCAGGGCAGCGCCGGCTCGAACGGCGGCAGCTCGTCGATGTCGGTGACGGCGGCGACCGCGAGGTCCAGCCTGGCCGCGACCAGCCGACGCCAGTGCTCCACCCGGCGGATCCGCTCCCCGAGCTCCTGCTGAGCGTCCCGCAGCTCGCCCAAAGGCATGGCGGCCCAGTGCCCGGGGGGACGAGGCGCGCTCACCCTGCAGTGATCGTCGGCGCACGGACGGCGCTTGAGGCGGGCGCCGGGCCGCTCACCCGCGCGGCGGACGGGCATGCTGCGTGGCCGTGGAGGGCCGCGCCGTCCCGAGGGTTGGGCTACCAGGTGGCTCACAGCGAACCCGCCGTACCCTGTGCCGGTGACCGTCCGGGCAACGGGTACCTCGCGGGTGAGACCCCCCGAAACCGCACTCGCTCGCACTCGGAGGGCCCGGCGGATCCACCGCATCCTCGCCGAGCGGTACCCGGACGCCCGCTGCGAGCTGGATTTCGGCTCCCCGCTGGAGCTTCTGGTCGCCACGATCCTCTCCGCCCAGACCACCGACGTGCGGGTCAACCAGGTGACGCCGAGGCTGTTCGCCCGCTACCGCACGGCGGCCGACTACGCGGCCGCCGACCGGGCTGAGATGGAGCAGATCATCCAGCCGACGGGGTTCTTCCGGGCCAAGACCGACACCCTGATCAAGCTCGGCGACCGCCTGGTCACCTCCTTCGGCGGCCAGGTTCCCTCCCGGTTGGAGCAGCTGGTCACCCTTCCGGGTGTCGGCCGCAAGACCGCCAACGTGGTTCTGGGCAACGCCTTCGGCATCCCGGGGATCACCGTCGACACCCATGTGGGCCGACTGTCCCGCCGCTTCGGGTGGACGGTGAACGAAGACCCCGTCAAGGTGGAACAGGACCTGGCCGACCTGTTCGAGCGGCGCGACTGGACGATGCTCTCGCACCGACTGATCTTCCATGGCCGGCGGATCTGCCACTCCCGCCGTCCGGCCTGTGGCGCCTGCCCGGTGGCAAGGCTCTGCCCGTCCTTCGGCATCGGGGAGCTCGACCCCGTGCGGGCCGCCCGTCTAGTCCGCGATCAACCGGGTGACGGCGGTGACGTCGCGTGACCCCCGAGCAGCCGGAGGCCCGGCCGGCCCGTGCCGCGCCGGTGGCGCTGGCCGCGGATCACGATGACCTGCCCGAATGGTTCCGGGGCTTCGCCGCCCTGCCGGCCGGCGTCCGGGTGGAGCAGCTGAGCCGGTTCTCACCCCCTGAGGGCGCCAGGCCCCGCAACTCGGCCGTGCTGATCCTGCTCGGCGAGGGAGAGCGCGGCCCGGATGTGCTGCTCACCGAGCGCGCCGCCACGCTGCGCGCGCACGCCGGCCAGGTGTCCTTCCCGGGCGGCGGGCTGGATCCGCAGGACGCCGGCCCGGAGGACGCCGCGCTGCGCGAGGCGGCGGAGGAGACCGGCCTCGACCCGGACGGCGTCCGGGTCTGCGGGCGGCTCCCCGACCTCTACCTGCCGGTCAGCGACTACCTGGTCACCCCGGTGCTCGCCTGGTGGCGGGTCCCGTCACCGACGTCGGCGGTCGATCCCGCCGAGGTCGCGCGGGCGGTCCGGGTCCCGCTGGCCGAGCTGGTCGACCCCGCGCACAGGGTCCAGGTGCGCCATCCCAGCGGCTTCGTCGGACCTGCCTTCCGGGCCGGCGGCCTGTTCATCTGGGGCTTCACCGCCGGCCTGCTCTCCCGGGTGCTGGAGCTGGCGGGGTGGGAGCGTCCGTGGGACACCTCCCGGATGGAGCCGATACCGGAGGGTCAAGACGGCGCACGGCCGGGCCCGACGGTGAGGCTGCGAAGATCGACATCCTGCTCATCCTGATCATGCTCGGCTACGCCGTGTCGGGGTACCGGCAGGGGCTGGTCGTCGGCGTGCTCTCGCTCGGCGGCTTCCTCGGCGGCGCGGTGCTGGCGATGTGGCTGGTCCCGCCGCTGGCCTCCCAGCTGACCGCCGGCGTCCAGCGCTCGCTGATCGTGCTGTTCGCCGTCCTGCTGCTGGCCTGGCTCGGGCAGTTCTTCGGCTCGATGATCGGCGTCCGCCTGCGCCGGGAGTTCTTCGACCACCCGGTCGCGGACGTCGACCACGCGCTCGGGGCTGTCGCCGGCGTGATCGCCGTCGCGATGGTGATGTGGTTCGTCGGCGGTGCTCTGCGGGCCAGCCCGGCGCCGGCGCTGTCCCGGGCGGTCGCCTCCTCGCGGGTGCTGGCCGCGATCGACCACGTGGTGCCGGACCGCCTCGTCGGCATGGCCAACACCTTTCGCGGTGTCGTGGCGGGCAGCACGTTCCCGCGGGTGTTCGCCGGCGTGGGCCGGGAGGACATCATCCCGGTCACTCCACCGGACGGCGGGGTGATGAGCCCGGCCGCGATCCAGAACGCGGAGCGGAGCATCGTCAAGATCGTCGGTGAGGCGAACTGCAACCGTGGCCAGGAGGGCAGCGGTGTCGTGGTGTCCCCCGAGCGGGTCGTCACCAATGCGCACGTTGTCGCGGGTGTGCGCCGCCCGCAGGTCCAGGTGGGCGGCGAGGGCCGGCGGTACCAGTCGTACGTCGTCGCCTTCGACCCCGACCGCGACGTCGCCGTCCTGGCGGTGCCGAACCTGGACGCCCCCGCGATCGGCCTGGGCCACGACCTCGACCGCGCGGACGACGCGGTGATCGCCGGCTTCCCGAACAACGGGCCGTTCGTGGCCTCGGCCGCCCGGATCCGCGCCGTGCTGCGGGCCCGGGGGGAGGACATCTACGGGCAGCCCGGCGTCGTCCGGCAGGTGTACTCCCTGTACGCGCAGGTGGAGCCGGGCAACTCCGGGGGACCGGTGCTCTCGCCCGACGGCAGGATCGCCGGCGTCGTGTTCGCCAAGTCGCTGGACGACGCCTCGACCGGGTACGCGCTCACCCTGGGCGAGGTGCTGCCGGTGATCCGGCAGGGCGTCACCTCGTCGAACCCGGTGAGCACCGGGACGTGCGCCGCAGGCTGAGCTACTCGGCCGAGGGGACCGGCCCGCGCGGCAGGCCCGCCAGCCAGTCCACCAGCGCGGCGCTGACCTGGCCCGGACGCTCCTCCGGGAGGAAGTGCCCGGCACCCTCCAGCAGCTGCCAGCGCACCGGACCGCTGACCCAGCGCTCGGCGTCCCGGGCGCTCTCCGGCCGGACGATCGCGTCACCGCCGCCGTGCAGCTGCAGCACCGGCACCTCGATCAGGCGGCTGAGCTCCGCGGCGAAGCGCCGGCCGTCCCGGCGGGGGAGCGAGCGCACCGCCCACCGGAAGTACTCCAGGCTCGTGTGCGCGACGAAGGGCACCTGCATCGCCCGCTGGTACATCAGGGCTGCGTCGGGGGAGGGGTAGCCGCGCCCGCCCCAGGTGCGCAGCACCTTGCGGACGCCGTCCCTGCGGGTGAGCCACCGTTCCGGGCGGACCGGGACCTGGAACGCCATCACGTAGCCCGTGGCCCGCCACTGCTTGAGCCCGCCCGGCGCGCGCATCTGCAGCGGGTGCCCCATCGAGACCACGCCGACCGCCCGGGTCACCGCGGGTGCCAGCGCCGGCATCGACCAGGCCACCCATCCGCCCCAGTCGTGTCCGATCACCACCGCCCGGGACTCGCCCAGCGCTCTGATCACACCGGCGACGTCGGCGCAGAGCGTCCCCGTGTCGTAGCCGCGCGGGGGCTTGTCCGAGGCGCCGTAACCGCGGAGGTCCATCGCCACCGTGCGGTAGCCGGCATCGGCAAGCTCGCACAGCTGGTACCGCCAGGCCCACCAGAACTGCGGGAAACCGTGCAGCAGCAGGACGAGCGGGCCCTCACCGAGCTCCGCGACGTGGAACCGGGCACCGTTCGCAGCGACGAAACGATGCCGCCACGGACCCGGGACCAGCAGCTCGGAGGTGTCGACGGTCACTGCTGTCCCGGCCGCCGCGCTCACCGCGGGGCCTGGACCGGCGGTATCAGCTTCCCGGCGGTCACGACGCGGTGCCGTTGCGCGCGGCGCGGCGCAGCGTGGCCACTGACTCCTTGGTGGTCCGGATCGTGGCCTCGGGCGGGGCGATCCGCCTGACCCGTGAACGGCCGATCAGCACGAGGATCGCGCCGATCAGCAGCAGCGCCACCGCGACGATGAGGAAGGCGAGCCATGGCGCCAGCCCCGCTTCGGTCAGGCCGAAGGCGGCAGAGATGACCAGCAGCACGGTGGCGAGCATCGCGAGGTACGCCGCGGCCCCGAACATCCCGACGCCCACCGCGCCGAGCTGGATGTCGCGGCGGATCTCCGCCTTCGCCAGCGCGACCTCGTACCGCGCCAGCTCCGACAGCTGCTGGCTGGCGTCGGACACCAACTGGCCGATCGTGCGCTCCGCGCCGACCTGCTCCACGCCGACCTGCTGGCCGGTCTCCCCGATCATCCGCCCACGTCTCCCACGTCGCCGTTGCGCAAGGTCAGGGCGAGCCTACGGGCACCGCCCGGCGCGCCATCCGTGATCACGCTCCGAGGGTACCGACCGTCAACGCCGCGCGGCAGATGCCGCGGTTAGTCCTCCTTGCCTCCGTCGCCACTGGCCAGCCCCTCCTTGATCAGATCCATCACCGCGGAGTCGGTCAGCGTGGTCACGTCGCCGAGCGTCCGGTTCTCGGCGACGTCGCGCAGCAGCCGGCGCATGATCTTGCCGGAGCGGGTCTTCGGCAGCTCCTGAACGACCATGATCTGCCGCGGCTTGGCGATCGGCCCGATCTCCTTGGCCACGTGGTCCCGCAGCTCGGCGAACACGGCCTCGGCCTGGGACTCGTCGTACCCGGCGTTGCCGCGCAGGATGACGAATGCGCAGACTGCCTGGCCGGTGGTCTCGTCGGTGGCGCCGACCACCGCGGCCTCGGCCACCTTGGGGTGCGAGACGAGCGCGGACTCGATCTCGGTGGTCGACAGCCGGTGTCCGGAGACGTTCATCACGTCGTCCACCCGGCCGAGCAGCCAGATGTCGCCGTCGTCGTCCTTCTTCGCGCCGTCTCCGGCGAAGTAGAGGTTCTCGAAGCGCGACCAGTAGGTCTCGACGTAGCGCTCGGGGTCACCCCAGATCCCGCGCAGCATCGCCGGCCACGGCTGGGTCAGCACCAGGTAACCGCCGGCACCGTTCGGCACCGACTTCGCCTGGTCGTCGACGACATCGGCCTCGATCCCGGGCAGCGGGACCATCGCCGAGCCCGGCTTGGTTGCGGTCACCCCGGGAAGGGGGCTGATCATGATGGCGCCGGTCTCGGTCTGCCACCACGTGTCCACGACCGGGGTCCGGTCGGCGCCGATCACCCTGCGGTACCAGACCCACGCCTCCGGGTTGATCGGCTCGCCGACGCTGCCCAGGACCCGCAACGAGGACAGGTCGTGCTCGGCCGGGATCTCCTCGCCCCACTTCATGAACGTGCGGATCGCCGTCGGCGCCGTGTAGAGGATCGTCACGCCGTACTTGGCGATCAGCTCCCACCAGCGCCCGCGGTGCGGTGTGTCGGGCGTGCCCTCGTACATCACCTGGGTCGCGCCGTTGGCCAGCGGTCCGTAGACGATGTAGCTGTGCCCGGTCACCCAGCCGATGTCCGCGGTGCACCAGTAGACGTCGGACTCCGGGTGGAGGTCGAAGACGTTGCGGTGGGTGTAGGCCACCTGGGTCAGGTAGCCGCCGGTGGTGTGCAGGATGCCCTTCGGCTTCCCGGTGGTTCCCGAGGTGTAGAGGATGAACAGCGGGTGCTCCGAGTCCACCGGCTCCGGCCTGTGATCCTCCGACGCCGAGCCGACCGCGTCGTGCCACCAGACGTCCCGCTGGTCGTCCCAGGCGACGTCCTGCCCGGTGCGCTGGACGACCAGCACGTGCTGCACGGACGGCGTCTTCGCCACTGCCTCGTCCACCGAGGGCTTGAGCGCCGACGGCGCGCCGCGCCGGTAGCCGCCGTCGGAGGTGATCACGAGCTTGGCTTCGGCGTCTTCGATCCGGCTGCGCAGCGCCTCGGAGGAGAAGCCGCCGAAGACCACCGAGTGCGGGGCACCGATCCGGGCGCAGGCCAGCATCGCGATCACGGCCTCGGGGATCATCGGCAGGTAGATCGCGACCCGATCGCCCTTCTGGACGCCGAGTTCGAGCAGGGCGTTCGCGGCCTTGGACACCTCGCGCTTGAGGTCGGCGTAGGTGATCGTCCGAGTGTCGCCCGGTTCGCCCTCGAAGTGGATCGCGACCCGGTCGCCGTTGCCCGCGGCGACGTGCCGGTCGACGCAGTTGTGCGCGACGTTCAGCGTGCCCGAGACGAACCACTTCGCGAACGGCGCCTCCGACCAGTCCAGGACCTCGCTCCACTCCTGGGCCCAGTCCAGCTGGCGCCCCTGGTCGGCCCAGAACGCCTCGCGGTCGTCGGCTGCCTCCCGGTAGAGGTCCTCGGTGGCCACCGCATCGGCGGTGAACTCAGGGCTCGGCGGGAAGCGCCGATCCTCGCGCGACAGGTTCTCCAGCGTCTCGGACATCAATGTGCCTCCGGGCGGCTCGGCTGTCAGGACCCCTACGGCAGGGTCCCGGCGCGACTACTCCTGATGCCAACCTAGCCACTTCCGCCGAGCCCGCCACAGGCGAGCCCGCCACAGGCGAGCCCGCCCGGGCGGATCGTCCGGCGGGGCCGCTTGGCGTTGGGCCAGGGCGGGATCAGTGCGCGATCGCCTTCTCCGCCCCGGCACCGGTGAGCGCGCGGACCTCCATCTCGGCGAACTTCTCCGCGTTGTGCTCCTCACGGCTGGTCACCGACCCCAGCCAACCGAGCAGGAACGCCAGCGGGATCGAGATGATCCCGGGGTTGTCCAGCCCGAACCAGTGGAAGTCGACCGAGGTGTTGGTGATCATCGACAGGCTCAGCCCGGTCGCCGGGTCGACCTTCCCGGAGACCACCGGGGAGAAGATGATCAGCAGGATCGACGAGGCCAGCCCTCCGTAGATGCTCCACAGCGCGCCCCGGGTGGTGAACCGGCTCCAGAACAGCGAGTAGAGGATCGTCGGCAGGTTGGCCGAGGCCGCGACCGCAAAGGCCAGCGCCACCAGGAACGCGATGTTCTGGTTCTTGGCATAGATCCCCCCGACCACCGCTAGCAGGCCGATCACCACGGCGGTGATCCGGGCCACCCTGACCTCGGCGTCCGCGTCGATCGTCCCCTTCTTGATCACGTGCGAGTAGACGTCGTGCGCGAACGAGGCGCTTGCCGTGATGGTCAGCCCGGCGACGACCGCCAGGATCGTGGCGAACGCCACCGCCGCAATGAACCCGAGCAGCAGGGTGCCGCCCAGCTCGTAGGCCAGCAGCGGCGCGGCCGAGTTCGCCTTGCCGGGTGCCGCGTTGATCCGTTCCGCGCCCACCAGCCACATGGCGCCGTACCCGAGCACCAGGGTGAACAGGTAGAACACCCCGATCACCCAGATCGCCCAGACCACGCTGCGCCGGGCCTCCTTGGAGGAGGGCACGGTGTAGAAGCGCATCAGCACGTGCGGCAGGCCGGCGGTCCCCAGCACCAGCGCCATCGACAGCGAGATGAAATCGATCTTGGTGAGGTTGCTCAGCCCGTACTTGACGCCGGGGCTGAGCACGGCGTCCCCGGACGGGCTGGCCGCTGCGGCGTCGCCGAGCAGGGCGGACAGGCTGAACCCGGCCTTGGACAGCACCCACACGGTCATCAGTGCGGCTCCGGAGATCAGCAGCAGGGCCTTGATGATCTGCACCCACGTGGTGCCCTTCATCCCGCCCACCAGCACATAGATGATCATCAGGATGCCGACCGCGGCGATCGTGATGTCCTGGCCGGTGGTGCCCTCCACCCCGAGCAGCAGGTTCACCAGCCCGCCGGCCCCGGCCATCTGGGCCAGCAGGTAGAACAGGCTGACGCACAGCGTGGAGATCGCCGCCGCGGTCCGCACGGGGCCCTGGCGCAACCGGAAGCTGAGGACGTCGGCCATGGTGAACCGGCCGGTGTTGCGCAGCAGTTCGGCCACCAGCAGCAGAGCCACCAGCCAGGCGACCAGGAAGCCGATCGAGTACAGGAAGCCGTCGTATCCCTGCAGCGCGATCGCGCCGGCGATCCCGAGGAAGCTCGCCGCGGACAGGTAGTCACCGGACAGCGCGATCCCGTTCTGCCGGCCGCTGAATGCGCGCCCCGCGGCGTAGTACTCGTTGGCGGTGCGGTTCTGCCGCGCGGCCCGCATGACGATCGCCAGAGTGATCACTATGAAGATCGCGAAGATAGTGATGTTGACCGCCGGGTTTCCGACGGTGGTGGTGGTGGCGGCATACAGCGAGATGGTCGTCCTCATCGCAGCTCACCGCTCTCCAGGTGCTCCCGAAGGCGCTCAGCGGTCGGATCGAAC
>JBKPQU010000389.1:0-4570 GCA_046734255.1 Actinomycetota bacterium | reverse complement strand
GTGCAGCACCATCAGGAGCGCCTGCCGGTCGCCGTGGTCGATCGCGGCCGCCAGGACGCTGCTCAGGGCCACGTCGAGCGGGATGTCCTCGGCCATCCCCGGGTCGAGCGGGATGTCCTCGGCCATCGGGTCGAGCGGGATGTCCTCGGCCGACGCCGGGTCGAGCGGGACGTCCTCGGCCATCCCCGGGTCGAGCGGGACGTCCTCGGCCATCCTGCCTCCCCACTCACGCGCCGTCCGGTCCCTGTGGTGAGGAGGATCGGTGGCCGCCTGATGCACTTGAGGCGCGCGCCGGCCGATGGCCCGGACGGCGCAGCACCCCGGCGCCGGCGCCGCCGTCGTCCGCTTTGCTCGGTAGGTGCCGATTGACATCGTTGTCGAGAGCCGCTGGACCGGCGTCCGCCGAGCAATCCGGCATTCGGTGAGCAACGGGGCGCACGGGGGGCCGCCGTGGGGACCGTCGCCAGTAGGCTTGCGCCGCACCGCGCCGCGGCTGCCTGAACATCGCCAGCGGGAGGGAACGTGAGCACGGGCGAGCAGTCGGTCCAGGAGCGGACGCTCGTACTGGTCAAGCCGGACGCCGTACAGCGCGGCCTGATCGGCGAGGTGCTGCGCAGGATCGAGGCCAAGGGCTACCGGGTGATCGCCCT
This sequence comes from Actinomycetota bacterium, assembly GCA_046734255.1. Classification (GTDB taxonomy): domain Bacteria; phylum Actinomycetota; class Actinomycetes; order Actinomycetales; family Kineosporiaceae; genus JBKPQU01. The sequence goes on along the minus strand of JBKPQU010000389.1, from coordinate 3,920 downwards.
CGACCTCCGGATCGCCGGCCGGGACCTCCTCGAGCAGCACTACGCCGAGCACGTGGGCAAGCCCTTCTACGAGCCGCTGGTCGAGTTCATGTCCTCCGGGCCGGTCGTGGCCGCGGTCGTGGAGGGTCAGCGGGTGGTGGAGGGGTTCCGCAGCCTGGCCGGTGCGACCGAGCCGACCGGTGCCGCGCCGGGGACGATCCGCGGCGATCTGGGCCGGGACTGGGGTACGCGGGTCCAGCAGAACCTCGTGCACGGCTCGGACTCCCGGGAGTCCGCGGCCCGGGAGATCGCGGTCTGGTTCCCGGGTCTCTAGCCCGGCGCGGGCACCCTGCCGGTCACGCGTCCCTGCCGGTAGAGCAGCCGGTAGAGCAGCCGGTAAAGCAGTGGAGGACGCCCGCTCGGCGACCTAGCGTGCCGAGAATGAACGGGTACGTGATGACGGTGCGCTTCAGCAAGACCGCGGACCCTCGGCGTTGCCTGGTCACCGCGTGGGCGCACGACCGCCGCCCGTTCCCCGTGTCGGGGATGGGAGCCACCGAACGGATCCCGCACGACCTTGCGACGTTCGTCATCGAGCAGCGCCTTGGGCTGGCGGGCGGGTTCTTCAACCTCACGGCGCACCACGCCACGTTCCGCAGCAGCGGCCGGCGGCCCACCCGTCCCGGCCGCGCCGTGATCGCCGCCAACCGGCTGGAGCTGGACGGCGCGGAGCGCGCCGTGCACGCCCACGAGGACGCCTGGCGGTCCGGGGCCGCAACGCCGGTCGCCGAGGCGCTGACCCAGGCGGAGCAGCGCTGGCGGAGGCTGGCACCCGGCGATCACTTCGAGCTGGCCTGGCGGCGGCTGCCGCTGCCGGTCCGGGTGCCGCGCAGGAGGCCCCGTGGCGCCGCCCGGCGCCGGGTGCCGGGCTAGGCTGGACGCCGTCCCCGATCTCCGGAGAGTCGCCGCGTATGCCCGTGGAGTCGCTGTTCGATCGGCTCGAGCCGCTGCTGCCCCTGGTCGGCAAGCCGATCCAGTACGTAGGCGGTGAGCTGAACAGCACCGTCAAGGACTGGGACGTCGCCGGCGAGGGCACCGTGCGCTGGGCGCTGATGTACCCGGACGCCTACGAGGTCGGCCTGCCCAACCAGGGCGTGATGATCCTCTACGAGCTGCTCAACGAGCGCCCGGACACCCTGGCCGAGCGGACGTACTCGGTCTGGCCGGACCTCGAGCGGCTGATGCGCCGGCACGGCGTCCCGCAGTTCACGGTCGACGCGCACCGACCGGTGGGCGCGTTCGACCTGCTCGGCGTCTCCTTCGCCACCGAGCTCGGCTACACCAACATGCTCACCGCCCTGGACCTGGCCGGCATCCCGCTGGCGGCGGCCGAGCGCGGCGAGCAGCACCCGCTGGTGATCGCGGGCGGGCACGCAGCGTTCAATCCGGAGCCGATCGCCGACTTCATCGACGCCGCGGTGCTCGGCGACGGCGAGCAGGTGGTCGGCCGGATCAGCGACATCGTCCGGGACTTCAAGGCCGCCGGCCGTCCCGGCGGCCGGGAGGCGCTGCTGCTGCGGCTGGCCGCGGCCGGCGGGGTCTACGTCCCGGCCTTCTACGACGTGGATTACCTGCCCGACGGGCGGATCCGCCGCGTGGTGCCCAACCGGACCGGCGTGCCGTGGCGGGTGGCCAAGCACACCGTGATGGACCTGGACTCCTGGCCCTACCCGAAGCAGCCGCTGGTGCCGCTGGCCGAGAGCGTGCACGAGCGGATGAGCGTGGAGATCTTCCGTGGGTGCACCCGCGGCTGCCGCTTCTGCCAGGCCGGGATGATCACTCGGCCTGTCCGGGAGCGCTCGATCACCGGCATCGGCGAGATGGTGCGGCACGGCCTGGCCGCCACCGGGTTCGAGGAGGTCGGCCTGCTCAGCCTGTCCAGCGCCGATCACTCCGAGATCGCCGGGATCACGAAGGGCCTGGCCGACCGGTACGAGGGGACGCACATCGGGCTGTCACTGCCGAGCACCCGGGTGGACGCCTTCAACGTCGACCTTGCCGACGAGCTGACCAGGAACGGCCGCCGGTCCGGACTGACCTTCGCGCCGGAGGGCGGCAGCGAGCGGATCCGCAAGGTGATCAACAAGATGGTCACCGAGGAGGATCTGGTCCGGACCGTCGCCACCGCCTACGGCCACGGCTGGCGTCAGGTGAAGCTCTACTTCATGTGCGGCCTGCCCACCGAGACCGACGAGGACGTGCAGCAGATCGCCGAGCTGGCCAGGCGCGTCATCGCGGTCGGCCGGGAGGTCACCGGGCGCCGCGACATCCGCTGCACGGTCAGCATCGGTGCGTTCGTTCCGAAGCCGCACACGCCGTTCCAGTGGGCAGGGCAGTGCGATCACGAGACCGTGGACCGGCGGCTGGCCCGGCTGCGGACGACGATCCGCTCGGACCGCCAGTACGGGCGGGCCATCGGCTTCCGGTACCACGACGGCCGCCCGAGCATCGTCGAGGGCCTGCTCTCCCGCGGCGACCGCCGGGTGGGCCGGGTGATCCGGGCGGTGTGGGAGGACGGCGGCCGGTTCGACGGCTGGAGCGAGCACTTCAGCTTCGACCGCTGGATGGCCGCCGCCCAACGGGGGTTGGCGGGGGAGCCGGTCGACGTCGACTGGTACACCACCCGGGAGCGCGACGCCACCGAGGTGCTGCCCTGGGACCACCTGGACTCCGGCCTCGACCGGGACTGGCTGTGGGAGGACTGGCAGGACGCCCTCTCCGGGGTGGAGGTCGAGGACTGCCGGTGGACGCCGTGCTTCGACTGCGGCGTCTGCCCGCAGCTGGGCACCGAGATCCAGATCGGTCCCAGCGGCCGGGACCTGCTGCCGCTAACGCCGGTCGGCGCCGGTGCCGGTGCCGGCAGCGGCGGGGCGGCCGGCAGCGCCTGACCTGCTCGCGGGTCAGAGCGGCGGGTTGAGGTTCACCTGCGCCAGGACGATCGCGGACGTTGCCGACGAGGGCAGCCGCGCCGTCCAGGTGTCGCCGTCGTGCGCGGCGCACAGCTGGTCCGTCAGCGGCGCGGTCGGGCAGCTCACCCCCTGGATGACGGGCGAGGAGAAGCGCACCGACAGGGGCAGGCCGTCCCGGAGCGTCTCCGATCCGGTCAGCGGGGTGACGAGGACCAGCGCCCGTCCCGGCAGCGACGGCGTGCTGCGGGCGACGGCCTCGCTCACCGAGTAGCGCAGCCTGGCCTTGGTGAACCGGCCGCCCTGGGGCGGGACCGCCACCCACGCGCCGTCCCCGGCGGGAACCGCGCGGGCGACCTGACCGTCCAGCTCGACCTGGATGTCGCTCACCTGGGGCTTCAGGTTCGCCACGTCACCGAGCAGGGAGGTCAGGCTCGGCTGGCTGAGCGGCAGCGCGTCCAGGCCGGGAGCCGGGAAGATCACCTGCTCGTAGACGTCGATGGTGTTGGCGGTCTGATCGCTCCCGAGCGCCACGGTGACGTCCGTGCCGGGTGCGGTGATCCCCGGGCCGGACTGGGGCAGCGCCGCCGGAGCCTGGACGGACTGCGCCGGGAGAGTGCCCTGCGTCGAGGGCGCGGACGTGCGGGGGTTCGTTGCCGGGGACGGCGTGGGCCGCCCGACCGTGGGTCCGGTCGAGGGCTGGGTGCCGGGTGACGCCGATGGCTTCGGGGAGGCGATGCCGGGCAGCGAATCGAACCGGTCCAGCACGCCCTCGCGGATCGCCAGCGCGGCGATCAGGGCCAGCACGAGCAGGCCGAGGAGCAGCCACGGGCCGCGGCGGCGGCGGCGCGGCGTGGAGAGCTCGTCGACGTCCAGGACGCGGCGCAGCTCGTCCAGGGCGACGCGGAGCTCGGTCGCGCTGGACAGCAGCGCCGCGGTGTTCGGGCGGGGGGCCGTGGGGTCCACGTCGGGTCC
>JBKPQU010000388.1:0-7260 GCA_046734255.1 Actinomycetota bacterium | reverse complement strand
GTGCCGCAGCACGCCCCCGCTGCCGACGACCAGGCCGATCCGGCGCAGGGGGCGTGGCGCGTCTCCGTCGGACGCCGGGCGGCCGTGGCGGCGGACGGCGACGGTTGCGGCCAGCCGGGCCAGCCTCGCGTCGTCGTCCGGCGTCGGGGGCAGGTAGCCGACGTCGGCCGCCACGCGCCGGGCGTAGGAGGCCAAGTGCTCCGCCTCGGGTGCGTCGAGCAGGCCCTCCGTCCGAGCTGCTTCGACCACCCCGGGCGCTCCCCAGCGCAGGCCGAGGTCGGCCTCCACGGTCCGGGCCCGCCACAGCGTCGCCACCACCTCCCGCGGTGGGCCGGCGTCCTCGCCGTAGGGGGTGACGACGGAGTACACGTCGGTGGTGGCTCCGCCGACATCCACCACCAGCACGTCACCGCGCCCGCGGACGCCCTGCTCCGGAGCGCCGTCGGCAAGCGCCTCGACCCCGGCGAGGACGGCGTCGGGAGTGGCCGCGCGGACCATTCGGGCGAACTCCGGCCCGCGGGACAGCCGCTTGCCGCCGATCACATGCCGGAGGAACACCTCCCGGATCGCGGCACGCGCGGGCAGCGGTTCCAGCGCGCCGATCCGGGGAAGGACGTTGGGCACGGTCACCACCGAACGGCCTCGGCGGGCGAGCTGGCCGGCGGCTTCCTCGGCGGCATCGCTGTTGCCCGCCAGCACCACCGGCGCCGCCATCCGGGCGATGCCGAGCCGGCGCGCGTTGTGCAGGAGCACGTCGGCGTTCCCCCCGTCGGTGCCGCCGACCAGCAGCATGACGTCGGGGCGGGCGGCGCGCAGCTCGGTGAGGCCGGCGGCGTCCAGCGGCCCGGCGTGCACGTGGACCACCCGGGCCCCGGCGGACAGGCCGACCCGCCGGCCCGCCTCCGCGCTCACCTCACGCTCGTAGCCCACCACCGCAAGCCGCAGGCCGCCCCCGGCGCTCGAGCACGCGAGCACCTCCTCGGCGCTTCGGCCGGCGTCCCGCTCGACCGCCTCGCGGACCGCCGTCACCCCGTCGAGGACGTCGGTGCCCAGCGTCGTCGGGTGCGAGGCGGTGGCGAGCGGCAGCCCCTCGGCGGCGTCCACGAGGGCCGCCTTGGTGAACGTCGACCCGACGTCGACGCACAGCACCGCGGTCACGAGCGGTCAGGGCAACGCCTGATCGAGATCGGCGATCAGGTCCGCCGCGTCCTCCAGTCCGACCGAGAGCCGGATCAGATCCTCGGGCACCTCGAGCACCGAGCCGGCGACCGAGGCGTGCGTCATCCGCCCGGGGTGTTCGATCAGCGACTCCACCCCGCCGAGCGACTCCGCGAGCGTGAACACCGAGGCCCGCTTGCAGACGGTCAGCGCGCCCTCCACGCCGCCCGCCACGCGGAAGCTGATCATTCCGCCGAAGCGGCGCATCTGCCGGGCGGCGATCGCGTGGCCGGGATGGTCGGGCAGTCCGGGGTAGAGGACGCGCGCGACCCGCGGGTGCTCGAGCAGGAACGCCGCGACCCGCTCGGCGTTGTCGCAGTGCCGGTCCATCCGCACCGCCAGCGTCTTCAGGCCGCGCTGCACCAGCCAGGCGTCCAGCGGCCCGGGAACGGCGCCGATCGCGTTCTGGTGGTAGGCGACCCGCTCGGCCAGCTCGGTCCCGCCGGTCTGCTCGACGCCGTCGAGAGTGCCGAGCCAGGGCACGCTCACCCCGTCGGCGACGACCAGAGCGCCGCCGATCACGTCGGAGTGGCCGCCGCAGTACTTGGTGGTCGAGTGCACGATGACGTCCGCGCCCAACCCCAGCGGGCTCTGCAGGTACGGAGTCGCGAACGTGTTGTCCACCACGAGCAGCGCGCCGGCGTCGTGGGCGAGTTCGGCCAGGGCGGCCAGGTCCGCGATGCCGAGCAGGGGGTTGGTCGGCGTCTCCACCCAGACGGCGCGGGTCTCCCCCGGGCGGACGGCGGCCCGGACGGCGTCAACGTCAGACAGGTCGACCGTGGTGTTCGTGACCCCCCAGGGACCGGCCACCCGGGCGACCAGCCGGTACGTGCCGCCGTAGGCGTCGTCCGGGACGACGACGTGATCGCCGGGGGCGAGCATCGAGCGCAGCAGCGTGTCCTCGGCGGCCAGGCCCGAGGCGAACGCGAACCCCCTCGCACGGCCTCCGGGATCCTCCAGTGCGGCCAGCGCCTCCTCCAGCGCCGAACGGGTGGGGTTGCCCGATCGGGAGTACTCGTACCCCGCGCCCAGCCCCAGGCGCAGCACACCCACCTCGTCCTGCTTGTAGGTGGACGTCTGGTAGATCGGGGTGACCACCGCGCCGGTGGCGGGGTCGGGCTCGGACCCGGCGTGGATGGCCCGGGTGGCGAACCCGTGTCCTGACCAGCGGCCGCCGTCCGAGGAACGATCGCTCACGGCTGGCAGGCTACGCCCTCCGGTGAAGCCCTCATGTCAGGCGCCCGGGGTGGCCGCGAGCAGGGCGGCCGCGTCCCGCTGCGCGTCTGCGATCAGGCCGGGCAGCACCGTGTCGACCACGGCGGTGATCGCGTCATCGGAGACCGCGGACGCCTCGACGTACAGGGCGGTGCGTGCGCTGGTGGGGGCGACGAGGTAGGCGATCACCTTTCCCCCGGCCCTGCCCCGGAGCAGCACGCTGCCCTCCGGTGACCCGGGCGGCGCATCGACGTACCCGGCGCAGAACACTCCCGTCGACTCGGCCAGCAGCGCCTGCACCCCGCCCCGGCGGTAGACGGCCTCGCTCTGCAGGATCGTCACCGGAACGCCGGCGCGCGTGCCGGTGAGGTCCCTGGACACGAACCCCACGAGGTACTCGGGAGCGCCCCTCGATTCGGAGCCGCACAGCGGGGCGAAGCCGCTGGTGTGGTACGTGAGATCGGCGGCGACCAGACCCAGCCGGCTGACCGGGGACAGCGCGGCCGCCATCCGGCGGGCGATCTCCGTCGCCGTCGGGGTGGTGCCGCCGGTCGGGCCGGTGGTGGTCCGGTTCGGGGTCGCCGCGGGCGATCGCTGGGTGAGCGCGGCTCGGTTGGACGTCGAGGGAGGGGGGACCCGGCCGGTATCCAGGGTCACCCCGCGCCATCCAGTGATCATCCAGACGGCCAGGATCGCCGCCACGGTTCCGAGCGTGACTCCGGCCACCCCCAACCGGGCATGCCGGGAGCGGGTAGCCCGCTCGGCCTGCCGCCGCGCACGCCGCGACTGCTGCCGGGCCTCGCCCGCCTCTGGCTCCGCCGGCGGGGGTCCGGCCGGGTCGGACTCCGCCTCGTCGGCCCGATCCATCAGCGCCCTTCCACCCCGGACCGCAGCGGGCGCCGCGGCGAAGAGCTGCGGGTGTTCCCGCCTCCCCGCAGGACAAACGCTACCCGCCGGAAGGGAAACCGGGGTGGGATCGTTGTGTGGGGTGGACGATTGATCTCGGCGAGGAGGCTGGAGTGTTGTTCGGAAGCCGAGCCACGAAGACCCTGGTGACCCCGGAGCAGGCACTGCCTGGTCGGGCCGAGCGGCCCTTCTCGGTGCCGGCGACCCATGAGGTGCTCGGCACCCCGTTGGAGGGGCCGTGGCCCGAGGGCACCCAAGTGATCTACCTGGCGCTGGGGTGTTTCTGGGGGGCTGAGAAGGAGTACTGGCAGGTGCCCGGCGTGGTCACGACCGCGGTCGGCTACCAGGGCGGGGTGACGCCGAACCCGACCTACGAGGAGACCTGCACCGGCCGCACCGGGCACGCCGAGACCGTGCTGGTCGCCTACGACCCCGCGAAGGTCTCCGCGGAGAAGCTCCTGCAGCTGTTCTGGGAGCACCACGACCCGACCCAGGGGTACCGCCAGGGCAACGACGTCGGCACCCAGTACCGCTCTGCCGTGTACTGGACGACCGAGGAGCAGCGAGCCGCCTACGAGGCGACCCGGGCGGCGTACCAGCAGATGCTGACCCGCAGCGGCTTCGGCGAGATCACCACCGAGGGCCGTCCGGCCTCCGAGGCCGGGCCCTTCTACTACGCCGAGGACTACCACCAGCAGTACCTCTCGGACAATAAGAACCCGTACGGATACTGCCCGGACCATGGCACCGGGGTCTCCTGCCCCATCGGGTTGGGCGTGCCGTCCGAGGTTCCTGTTCGGAGTGCTGAGGCGTAGGGCCGGTCAGGCGGTGCGCATGAGGGCGCCTGAGCGCTCCTCGACCTCTTCGTTGGCCAATGTGTCCTCTGACCCGGGGCGCCGCCGGCGACATCGCTCTTGGCGCTGATGGTCGGATTCCGCGATGTCTCATCGCTGCCAAGGGGCAACCATGGTGATGATCTCGTGCGCTGCCAAGTCGGTTGTACCGGCCGCACCCTCCAAACGCCGATGGCTGCCCTTGACCGCGCGCCGGACGACGAAGTTGTAGCAGCCGTAGCCCACGTTGCGCAGGTGCACGAGCGGAACATCCGGCCGGGCGAGCAGTTCACGGATGACGGTCATTGCGCGCTCGCCGTCGTTCACCATGACGCCGCTGACAATCCGGCCGTCCCGGTCGTAGGCGCGAGCGACCTGCGGGCGGTGGCTCAAGCCGGGCGGGTACCGGCTTGGAGTCAGGTAGCCGGCGCAAGGCTCTGCGTGGATGAATACCGGGCCCCGTTCGGCGTAGGCGCCACGGGTGCCGGGCGGTGTGTAGGCGATGAGCAGCATCCGTTCGCCGGGTTCGGATTCCCGCAGGCAGCATCGCAGCGGACGACCGCCCTCGGCATCAACTTGCACGGTGAGCTGATTGCCGGCCTCATCCACTCCAGCCGTCTTGATCTCTCGCAGTCTGGCCTGCGGGATCGCCTCGAAGATGAGCCCGCTAGCGCCCGGAGTTCCAGCGACGATCTGTTCGAAAGGTCGCTTCGTCATACCAGGTAGACGCCGGGACCATTCAGAAGGTGAGCTCAGGCGCCTGGGGCGGCGGCCGCGTCTTGGGTCGGGGCCGCGGCGGCTGCGCCCCTCACATCCGGACTCGCCCGCGCGTTGACAGGGGATGGACCTGCGATAGGTGCCGCTGCCCCGGAGCCCTGGTCATCATCACGTGCCCGGAGGAGGGCTGCGACGCGCCGGCCGAGATCTTCGACCGGTGGGCGTTCGACTCGACGAACGGCCCGGTCGTCCAGGTCAGGATCAGGTGCCGAGGGGCAGCACCCCTGACGCCTCGGGTGGAGCACCTGCTCGCCGCCGAGACGAGCGCGGAGCCGCGAACCTCAAGGCCTCGAAGACGTCCTCCCGGGTGAGGTCGGGCAGGTCAGTCAGGATCTCCTCGACGGTCAGTCTGTCGGCGACCACGCTGACGACCGTCGCGACCGGGATCCGCACCTACCACCAGCGATACCTGCAGAAGGAGCCGTGGGGCTACTGCCCAGACCACGACACCGGCGTCTCCTGCCCGATCGCCTTGGGCGTCCCGGCCGAGCGTGCAGCCGAGCCGGTCTCGGCCGAGGGTGCCGAGGCCTGAGTGGCCGGCTCAGTCGCTCAGCAGGTCCTTCAGGCCCTGGTCGATGAACGCGGTGTCCGTGGGGTTGGCCCCGCCGCCGGCGAAGTGGCCCCACACACCGGGAATCACGCGCAGTTCGGCGTTGGGCATGTGCTCCACCTCCCATGCGTTGTCCTCCGGCGGGAAGTAGAGGTCCTTCTCGGCGGGCATCACGATCGCTCGCGCCTTGATGGAGCCGAGAGCGCGCGCGGTATCGCCGTCGAACCCCGCCGACTGACCGATGTCTCCGTGCTGCCAGGTCCACAGCATCGTGAGCAGGTTGTTGGCGTCGCGCTCGTCCAGGAAGAACCCCTCCCAGAAGGCCACGAGGAAGTCTTCGAGCGACGTGTAGCCCAGCTGCCGGTAGACCTCGTCCCAGTAGAAGGCCTGGGAGAACCCCCAACCTGCGTAGACGCGAGCCATGGCCCGCAGTCCCCGCCAGGGCTCCTCGTCGTACCAGCCCCCCTTCCACGCGGCGTCGGCGGTGAGCGCGGCCTTGACCCCCTCGAGGAAGACGATGTTGTGCCGGCTGGTCTTCGCCGAACCGCAGAACGGCAGGATGCGCGGCACCATCTCCGGATAGCTGACGGCCCACTGGTAGGTCTGGCCGGCACCCATCGACCAGCCGGTCACCGCGACGAGCCGCTCGATCCCGAAGTGCTCCGTCACGAGCTTGTGCTGGGCACGCACGTTGTCCTGCACCCGGATATCCGGGAACCGCGGCCCGTTGTAGGGCGGCGGGGTATTGCTCGGTGAGGATGAGAGCCCGTTGCCGAGCATGTTCGTGACGATGATGAAATACCGAGCCGGGTCGAGGGTCATGCCGTCGCCGATCAGCCACTCGTTCTCCCAGTGCCGCCCCGAGTACCACGTCGGGTAGACGATCGCGTTGTCGCGGTTCTCGCCGAGCGTCCCGTAGGTCTTGTACGCGAGCTTGGCGCCGCGAAGTGTTGCGCCGCTGCTAACCGTGAAGTCACCCAAGTCGAAGATCTGGTAGTCGGTGCGGGAGGCCATGTCAGGACTCCACCTCCTGGCAACATGAGGACCAACGGTGTCGACGGCGGCCGGCTTCCACCGAAGCTATTGCCGATGTCGTGCGCTATGCAAGTAATGTCGGCATTGTCCGCCTGACCGACTGACACAACGATCTTGGGGGTTCCCGCGCCTGACCACCGCGAGGACCGGTTCCTGGAGATATCTCCACGAGACCAACCACCAGCAGTACCTGTCGGACAATAAGAACCCGTACGGCTACTGCCCCGACCACGGGACCGGGGGTTTCCTGCCCGATCGGGTTGGGCGTGCCGTCTAAGGTTCCCGCTAGAAGTTCCGAGGCGTAACCCGTCAGGCGGTACGCATGAGGCTGCGGGCGCGTTCCTCGACCTCGCGCACCGCTGGCGCGTCGGAGTAGCGGCGGAGTGCTCGACGCAGGACGATCACCCGGTGATCGACCCGGGCGGAGTTCACGCCTTCCACCGCGTCGAGCACCCTCATCGACTGGTCGCACGCGCGATCGACGTCCCCGGCCTTGGCGTAGGCCTCAGCGAGCCAGCTCCGATATAGGGCCACCTCGCGGGAGCGGGACACGACCGCCCGGTGCTCGCAGTGCCCGACGACCACGACGTGATGGACGACTGGGGCACCGAGCATCTGATCACCGCTCCCGCTGTGGGAGACCGGATCTCGGCCGGGCTGTCCGCGTTCCACGCCTCAGCCCGCCGACCCGGCCGGTTCCGGCGGCTACAGCTCTCGGGACGACGG
>JBKPQU010000387.1:0-11639 GCA_046734255.1 Actinomycetota bacterium | reverse complement strand
CGCCTACGCCGTGCCCCCGGCCCGGGACGCCCTCGCCGGGACCAGCGACGCGTCGTGGGCGAGGGCGATGCTCGCCGTCTTCGTGTTCATTCCGCTGGGGACGGTCCTGCCAGAGGAGTTCGCCTTCCGCGGCGTGCTGTGGGCGCTGCTGCGACGTCACTACGGGGAGGGGGCCGCCACGGCCGTCTCCTCCGGGTTGTTCGGGCTCTGGCACGTGGTATCGGCACTCACCGGCAGCCCGGCGAACCAGACGGCGTCGTCCACCCTGGGCAGTGGCGGAGGTGGGACCGTTTTGCTGGTGATCGGCACGGTTCTCTTCACCGGGCTGTCCGGCGCCGTCCTGTGCCTGCTCCGGATCCGCAGCGGCAGCCTCCTGGCGCCGATCATCGCCCACTGGGCGGTCAACAGCGTCGGAACGCTCCTGGTGGTGGCGGCCTGATCGCCGGGTGGCCGGCCGACACCTGCCTTCCCCCGCCTCCCCAGCTCTGGGCGGTGCGTGCATACTCACGCTTACCTGAAGACATCGGGAGGAGACATGGCCGTCGAGCCGCCCGCCGTGGCCGCGCCGCCGAGCGACGCAGAGGCCGAGCGGCCGCCGTCCCGCCGGGAGCGCTTCGTGCAGCGGGTGCGGCACAGGTGGTTCCGGTACACCCTCCCGGGGATGTGCGGGGCGCTGCTGTTCGCCTGCCTCTCGTACACCCCGTCGCTCCTCCCGCGCAGCGGGGGCCTGCAGGGAGGGGTCGCCGGGATCACCGCCGCGATCGGGTACGGCATCGGCGTGGTCGCCGCGTGGGTCTGGCGTGCCTTCCCCGACCGGGACGCGCGGCCCGCCCGGCGCCGCTCGTGGCAGATCTTCGCGGGAGTCGCGGTCGTCGCGCTGCTGGTCTTCCTGTTCCTGGGGTGGCACTGGCAGAACCAGATCCGGGACGAGATGGGCATGCCGGGCCAGAACCCGACCTGGCTGCTCATCTCGCCGATCGTCGCGGCGGTCATGTTCGTGGTGCTGGTCGCGCTGGGCCGCGAATTGCGCGGCCTCTACCTGTGGGCGGCGCGGCAGTTGGGCAGGTGGATCGGTCCGCGGGCCGCCCGTGCGGTCGGCTGGGTGCTGGTCGTCGGGGGGACCATCCTGCTGGTCAACGGGTTCCTCGCGGACAGGGTTGTCCCCTTCGTCAACGAAACCTTCTCCGTGCGCAACGGGATCACCCCGAGCGGCGTCACCCAGCCGAGCAGCCCGCTGCGCTCCGGCAGCTCGGCGTCGCTGGTGCCGTGGGACACCCTTGGGCGGGAGGGGAGGAAGTTCACCGGCCTCGGGCCGACCCAGGAGCAGATCGCGGCGTTCACCGGGGGATCCGCGATGGCTCCGATCCGGGCGTATGCCGGGCTGGAGTCCGCCGGCAACGCCGAGGACCGGGCCAAACTGGCCGTTGACGACCTCGCCCGGGCCGGCGGGTTCGAGCGGGGGACGCTCGTGGTCGCCACCACCACGGGCTCGGGGTGGGTCGATCCCGCCTCGGTGGACACCCTCGAGTACATGACCGGGGGTGACTCCGCGATCATCGCGATGCAGTACTCCTACCTCCCGTCGTGGATCTCCTACCTGGTCGACCAGAAGAAGGCGCGCGAGGCCGGTCGCGAGCTGTTCGACGCCGTTTACGACCGCTGGTCGAAGATGGACGAGGCGACCCGGCCTCGGCTGATCGTCTTCGGCGAGAGCCTGGGTTCCTTCGGCGGCGAGACCGCCTTCAGCGGCGAGTACGACCTGCGCAACCGGACCGCGGGCGTCGTCTTCGCGGGACCGCCGAACTTCAACGTCCTCTACCGCGAGTTCACCGACGACCGGGACGCCGGCAGCGAGGAGGTGCAGCCGGTCTACCGCGACGGGCGGACGATCCGCTTCACGGACAACCCTCAGGCGGGCGTCCCCCCCGAGGGCCAGCCCTGGGACGGCACCCGCGTGCTGTACATCCAGCACGCGTCCGACCCCATCGTGTGGTGGAGCCCGCGCCTCATCTTCAACAAGCCGGACTGGCTACGGGAGCCGCGCGGGCCGGACGTGGTGGGCGCCGTCCGCTGGATCCCGCTCATCACCTTCTGGCAGGTCACCGCGGATCTGCCGTTCGCGACCGGCGTGCCGAACGGGCACGGGCACGTCTACACCGGCGAGTACGTCGACGCCTGGGCAGACGTCCTGCGCCCGTCCGGGTGGACGCCGGCCGATGCGACCGAGTTGCGCGGCCTGGTCACTCGCGGGGACTGACCGGATCCCTGGTCAGGTGGGCGGTGATCGCCTGGAAGGCCGCGAGGGTGTCGTAGGAGCGCACCAGGTCCAACGGGGTCGGCCACGTCGACAGCTTCACGCCGACGGTGCGGGCCGAGCGGTCCACGACGACGAGCTGGCCGTGGATGCCCAGGCAGAGCAGGACGTCGCGGTCCGGGTAGGGAATCCACAGCTGGTTCCGGTAGTGCCCGCCCGGGAAGCTGGTGGGTGAGGGGCTGTTGGCGAAGGCCCACCTGGAGTCGGGCGCGCCGGCGAGGCTGTCGGTGACCCACCAGCCCGGCAGGACCTGCTCGCCGGTCAGGGAGCGGCCGTCGTCCAGCAGCACCTGCCCGAACCTCGCGACGTCGCGCAGGGTGGCGGCGAGCCCCCCGTCGTGGATGGCCGCGCCGGTCGGGTCGACGGTGATGAACCCGTCGAACTCGGCGCCCATCGGCGACCACACGAGGTCGCTCAACAGGTCCGGCATGGCGGCGCCGCCGGCGCGCTCGCAGACCCAGCCGAGCATGTTCGTCTCGGCCGAGCGGTACTCGAACGCCCCGCCGTGCGGCCGGTCGGCCTCCAGGGTGGTGAGGTACCCGTGCAGCGACGTCGGCAGCCCCGGCACGTGGGGACGCCACCCGATCGCGTGCTCCATCAGGCGTACCTCGGAGGCCGGGTCCTCGTAGGTCTCGGAGAAGCGCACCCCGGAGCGCATGTCGAGCAGGTCGCCGACCGTCGCGTCCGCGTACCCGGATCCGCGCGTCTCGGGCACGACGTCGACCACCTGGGTGCTGCGCTCCAGCACGCCACGGTCGATCAGCGTCGCCGTCACCGCGCCGATCAGCGACTTCGTCACCGACATGAGCAGGTGCGGCTGGTCCGGCGCCATCGAGGGGGCGTACCGCTGGTAGACCACGAGGCCGTCGTGCAGCACCAGCACACCATCGGTCTCGGTGTCCTCCAGCACGTCGGCGACGGTGCCGGCGGCGCCGCACGCGCGGACGACGGCCAGTGACTCGATCTCCTCCGCGGTGGCCGCCTCGTTGGTCGCCAGGAGGGACACAGCCGCACTGCGGTGCCTGACCGGGCGGGTGGCCAGAACCCGGTCGAGGTGCAGGAAGCTCCACCGGTTGAACGGCGGGTCCTGCCAGTTCGCCAGGGTGGTCCCCGACTGATCGGGCGACGCCATCGAAGCTCCTCTCGGTGCGCCCGCCTCGGGCGCTCGGGTCCACCACATCGGGTTGATGACAAGGATGCGGGCCGGACCACGTCTTCCCGAGCGGGGCCCAGTGAACGTGATCCGGCCCACGGTACGGGCATCTCCGCGAGGGGGAGCGGCCGCCCGTACCGGCCGCGTCAGGCGGCGACCAGCACCGGTACGGGGCTCTGCGTCACCCGCTCCGGGTCCCGGTCCGCCTGCGCGGGGCGGCGCCTACGTCCACCCCCCGTCGGCACACCCCGCTCGGGGCCGAGCGCGGCTGCTCGAGGTCGTCAACGACAGGCTGGAGGCGATGGCCCACCCGGACGTGGTGTCCACGACGGAGGGTGGAGTGGTCGCACTCCTGCTCGCCCGTGACGCGCACATGCTCGTGGAGGCGCTGAACCGATCGGTCCGCGATGCGGAACTCAGCACGGTGGTCATCGGGGTCAGCGGGTCGTTGCCGCAGGCCGCGGTGGCGAGCGGCCTGGCCCCGGCCGGGCAGGCCGCCGCAGCGGCGCGGTTGGACGGGCGCACGGTCGGCTGGTTCGACGAGCTGACGCTGGGCGCCGTCGTGTCCGACGAGCAGGTCCGGTCACGGGTCTGGACGCTGACCCGATCAGCGCTCGACGCGCTGGCCGGCGACGGATCGCGGGACAGCGACCTGTTGCCGTCGCTCGAGGCCTTCCTTTACCACAACGGGTCGTGGGAGGGTGCGGCCCGGGCGCTCGGCGTTCACCGGCACACGCTGCGGGCGCGGATGGCCCGGGTGGAAGAGCGCACCGGGCTCTCCCTCGGCGTCGCCGACAACCGCGCACTGATCCTGCTGGCGCTGAGGAGCCGCCCAGAGGCCGGCACGTGATGGTCGGATTCGAAAGGAAAGGGTGACTGGGATGGCCGAACGCACTGCTGGGACCGGGACGCGCACCACCTCGACCGGGGCCGGCCACCCGCTCGACCCGTTGTCCGCGGAGGAGTTCCGGCAGGCCGCTGCCATCCTGCGTCGTGACCGGGGCGTCGACGACCGCTGGCGCTTCGCCTCCATCGAGTTGCGGGAGCCGTCCAAGCAGACGGTCCGGGAGTTCGTCCCGGGAGCGCCCATCGACCGTGAGGCACGCGTGGTCTGCTTCAACCGCGAGGACGGGCAGGCGTACAAGGCCCTGGTCTCGCTCACCGGCGACAGTGTCGTCGCCTGGGAGCACCAGCCCGGCGTCCAGCCGAACATCACGGTCGACGAGTGGCGTGAGGTCGACGCCAGCCTGCGAGCGAACCCGCAGATGATCGAGGCGCTGGCCCGCCGCGGGATCACCGACCTGTCGCTGGCCCTCCTGGACCCGTGGGCCTACCGCGGCGCGTTGATCCCCGAGAGGTTCCGGGGCCGGCGGGTCGCCTGGGGCGATGTCTGGTACCGGGACAGCGAGCACGGCAACCCGTACGCGAACCCGGTCAGCGGGCTGCACTTCGTGGTCGACCTCAACAGCATGGAGCTGCTGGAGATCGAGGACTCCTTCGAGGTGGAGCCCGCGGACGTGATGGGCGAGTACATCCCCACCCTGGTGCCCGGGATGGAGGTTCGGACCGACCTGAAGCCCCTCGAGATCGTGCAGCCGGAGGGCGTGTCCTTCACCCTCGACGGCTACGAGCTGCGCTGGCAGAGATGGTCGATGAGGCTGGGCTTCAACTACCGCGAGGGCCCGGTCATCCATCGTCTGGAATACGAGGACGGCGGCCGGGTCCGCCCGATCGCCCATCGGCTCTCCTTCGCCGAGATGGTCGTCCCCTACCGGGACTCGACGATCGACCACTACCGGCGGACGGCCTACGACACGGGGGAGTGGGGCCTCGGGTTCATGACGACGTCACTCGAGCTGGGCTGCGACTGCCTGGGTGAGATCGTCTACGTGGACGCGACGCTGCATGACTCGACGGGGGAGCCGTTCACGATCCCCAACGCGATCTGCATCCACGAGGAGGACAACGCCGTCCTGTGGAAGCACGTCGACGCGAGCGCCCAGATCGCCGAGGTCCGCCGGGCGCGGCGGCTGGTGGTCTCGGCGCACCTGACCGTCGCCAACTACGAGTACCTCGTCTACTGGCGCTTCTACCAGGACGGCGGCATCGAGTGCGAGGTGCGAGCCTCAGGGATCATGGTGACGACGCATTTCGCCGAGGGTGCCCAGCCGCCGTACGGCACGCTGGTGGACCAGCGGACCTACGCGCCCTTCCACCAGCACTTCATCGTGGCGCGCCTCGACATGGAGGTGGACGGCGAGGACAACACCGTGCTGATGTCGGAGTCCGAGGCGCTGCCGATCGGTCCCGACAATCCGCACGGACTCGCCATGGTGCAGCACAACACGCCCTTGCGCACCGAGGAGGAGGGCAAGCAGGACTACTCGTGGGCGACCCAACGCTACTGGAAGGTGGAGAACCCGAACCGCCGGAACGCCCTCGGGAACCCGGTGGCGTACAAGCTGGTTCCGACCGCCGCGATCCCCCACCTGATGGATCCGAGCTCGCCGGTCTACCGGGCCGCCCAGGTGATCGGTCACACCCTGTGGGTGACGCCGTTCGACAGCGAGCAGCGCTGGCCGTGCGGCGAGTTCGTGAACTCCAGCATCGAGGACCTGGGCCTGCCGCGCTGGACCGCCGCCAACCGGTCGATCGAGAACACCGACGTGGTGCTGTGGTACGTCTTCGGGATCCACCACATCACCAGGGTCGAGGACTGGCCCGTCATGCCCGTCGACACCGTGTCGTTCTGGCTCAAGCCGTTCGGCTTCTTCGACCGCAACCCCGCGCTCGACGTGGCGCCCAGCCCGCCGGCCGCCTGCCATCAGGAACACCACGCGACTGGTGGCATCGGCTGACCGCCGGTCCGCGGCCGGGAGAGCCGGGCCGGCGGCGCGTCAGAAGGCGGAGGACGTCAGGTAGCTGACCGGCGGCGCGTGGAACTCCGCGCCGACCGGCGTCCCGGCGTACTGCGACCTGATGCCCGAGATGAACCTGCGGGCGCGTTCGGTGAGCTCCTTGGGCTCGTCGGTCTGCAGCCTCCCCTTGGTCACGAGGATGCCGAGATCGGCGCCCTTGAACCGGTAGTCACCCGGCCCGTAGACCCTCAGGAAGAAGGCCTCGGTCTCGTCCTGCAGCTGGTGCCAGTCCAGCGCGGCGCGGCGGAACGTGAGCGTCCCGTCGTCGTGCAGCTGCCACTGCCCGGTGCGGGGCGCGGCGTCGATCCGCTCCACCCGGTCCGCCGGCTCCTTCATGATCAGCTGGCTCCACACGTCGACCGCCGCGAGCTCCTGCCAGCGCTCGTTGATCTCGTCCACGTCGATGTCGTAGTCGACGTCCATGTACTCCAGGACGTGGAACAGGAACAGCGGCAGGTCGGCGTAGGCACCGGCCGTGACGTTCGTGATCGAGGAGGCACCCGAGATCCGCGGGTTGAGCTCGCCCAGGTACACCTCGTCCGTGTCGAGGTCCACGAGGACGTCGACCTCGAAGAAGCCCTTGTAGCCCTCCTGGGTGAGCCGGGAGCCGAGCCGCCGGACCAGCTCGACGCCGCGGGCACGGTGGGCGTCGGAGAGCGCGTCGGGGAACAGGTCGTTGCCGCACCAGCCACCCTGGTACGGCGTCAGCTCCGGGTAGCCGGTGAGGTCGGTCATGAACGGGCCGACGATCGTGCCGTGCCGCGTGAGCACCGCCTCGACCGCCGCCGCCTTGTTGTTGATCCGCTTCATCACCTTGAGGTCTTCACCGACGATGTGCTCGGAGTGCGTCCCCCAGTCCTCCTTCGACTTGATGAAGAACGTCGTCTTGCCGGAGTCCCCGTAGGGCGTCTGGATGACGAGGTCCCGTCCGAGCTCGTGGTCGTCGGCGAGCGCCACCAACTCGTCGTAGGTGCCCGCGGTCCCGAGGACGTTCGGCACGCTCGGCGCGCCCGCCTCGTTGCCCAGCCGGGTGGTGGTGATCTTGGAGTCGAGGTGGGTG
Organism: Actinomycetota bacterium; assembly: GCA_046734255.1. GTDB lineage: Bacteria > Actinomycetota > Actinomycetes > Actinomycetales > Kineosporiaceae > JBKPQU01. Next base: position 4,194 of record JBKPQU010000387.1, on the reverse strand, counting down.
CGCAGCGTGTGGCGGGGGAGGATCAGGTCGTAGCCGAGGTCGGCGCAGATCTGTTCGGTCTCCTCGTCGAAGAACACCATCGAGACCTTGGGCGGCTTCCCGTTCCCGCGACGGGCGATGAACTCCTGGACGTCCTTGTGCCGCAGGAGGTAGTTGTTGATCTCCTCCGCACTCTTGAACTCGGTGTAGTGCTCCTCCCGGGGGGCGAACACGCGCGGGTGGGCGCCCTCCCAGGAGTCGTAGTAGGCGACGTAGGAGAAGTTGCGGACCCACCGGTCGAGACCCAGCAGGTTGAACGCCGTGGGTCCCAGGAAGACGATCGGCGTCTCGTTCGTGCGGAAGAAGGTCCTGATCTCGGAGATGTTCCGCAACCGTCGGCGGGCGCCGCCCGCGGGCTCGCTCACGGCTCAGTCCTCGATGTGGGACATCACGTGCTTGATGCGCGTGTAGTCCTCGAATCCGTACATGGACAGGTCCTTCCCGTAGCCGGAGCGCTTGTAGCCACCGTGCGGCATCTCGGCGACGAGCGGGATGTGGCAGTTGATCCACACGCAGCCGAAGTCCAGCCGGCGCGCCATCCGCAGGGCCCGCTTGTGGTCGCGGGTCCACACGCTCGAGGCCAGCGCGTAGTCCACGCCGTTCGCCCAGCGCAGCGCCTCGTCCTCGTCGGAGAACTGCTGGACGGTGATGACCGGGCCGAAGATCTCGCTCTGCACCATCTCGTCGTCCTGACGGAGGCCGTCGACCACCGTGGGGGTGAAGAAGTAGCCGCGGTCGCCGGCCCGCTGGCCTCCGGTCACCACCGTGGCGTGCGCAGGCGTCCGGTCGACCATCCCGGAGACGTGCGCGAGCTGGGTCGGGTTGTTGATCGGCGGGATGTAGAGGGCGTCGTCGTCCTGCTCGTCCCGGGAGAACCTGGTGGCCTGTGCCTGCTCGGTCAGCGCGGCCACGAAGTCGTCGTGGACCCGGGGTGAGGTGAGCACGCGGGTCGCCGCCGTGCAGTCCTGGCCGGCGTTGAAGTAGCCGGCTACGGCGATGCCCTCCGCGGTCGAAGCCAGGTCCGCGTCCTCGAACACGATCACCGGAGCCTTGCCGCCCAGCTCCAGGTGTACCCGCTTGACGCTCTCGGCGGCGGACTTGGCGACGGCGATGCCCGCGCGGGTGCTGCCGGTGATCGACACGATGCCCGGGGCCGGGTGGCGGACGAGCGCGGCGCCGGTGTCACGGTCGCCGCAGACCACGTTGAACACCCCGGGCGGGAGGATGTCGGCGAAGAGCTCGGCCATCTTCACCGTGCTCGCGGGAGTCGTGTCCGAGGGCTTGAGCACCATCGTGTTGCCGGCAGCCAGGGCCGGCGCGAACTTCCAGACGCCCATCATCATCGGGTAGTTCCAGGGAGCGACCGCCCCGACGACACCGATCGGCTCGCGCCGGATCCACGACGAGAAGCCACGCATGTACTCACCGCTCGACCTGCCCTCGAGCATCCGGGCCGCGCCGGCGAAGAAGCGCACCTGGTCGACCATGGGCGGGATCTCCTCGCTCAGGGTCAGGGCATGCGGCTTGCCGGTGTTCTCGCTCTCGACGGCGACCAGCTCGTCCGCGTGCGACTCGATCGCGTCGGCCATCCTCAGGAGGTAGCCCATGCGCTCGCTCGGCGTCGTGTCGCGCCAGACGTCGTCGAAGGCACGCTGAGCGGCTCGGAAGGCGGCGTCCACGTCCGCGTCGCCGGACTGCGGAGCGGTCGCGAAGACCTCCCCGGTGGAGGGGTTGACGATGTCGGTCGCCGCGCCGTCACGGGCGCCGACGAAGGCTCCGTCGATGTAGTTCTGCAGTTCGCGTTTGCCCGTCATCGCGACCCTCCCGCGTCCCTTTTCGACTGGTTTCCTCACCCTAGACCGCGCACCCGGCCAATGTGGATCATCGGGGCGGACCGCGGCAAGAGCGCGCTGCGAGTGCATGCTGGTCCGGTGAAGGCGGCCCCGGGATGAGCCCGCGACGCAGGCTGTTCCTCGCGGCGGCCGCGACGGTCGCCGTCCTGCTGGTCGCGTCGGTCGCCTGGTTGGTGCTCGGTCCCTCGTCCGGCCGGCCCTCGGCCAGCGCTCCTCCCCAGGACCGACCGGGACCCGTTCTGCTGGTCCCGGGGTACGGCGGCGGCACCGGAGGGCTCAACGTGCTGGCCGGCCGGCTGCGCTCGGCCGGGCGGGAGGTCACGGTGGTGCCGCTCCCGGGCAACGGCACCGGTGACCTGGCGATCTCGGCGCGCGTGCTGGACGGCTACGTGACGCGGGCGCTGCGCGACGGGGCGCCGTCGGTGGACATCGTGGGCTACTCCGCGGGCGGCGTCGTGGCACGGCTCTGGGCGCAGGCCTATGACGGCGCCGGCAAGGCACGCCGGGTGGTGACGCTGGGCTCCCCGCACCACGGCGCGAGGCTCGCGGCGGTCGGCGCCGCCGTGCTCCCCGGCGGGTGCCCGGTCGCCTGCCAGGAGCTGGCCCCGGGAAGCGCGTTCCTCGCCGGCCTCACCGCCCCCGTCCCGACCCCGCCGGAGTGGCTCTCGCTGTGGACGACCGACGACGCGACCGTCACGCCGCCCGATTCGGCGCGCCTCCCCGGCGCCGTCAACGTGGCGCTGCAGTCGCTGTGCCCGACCGCACGAGTCAGCCACTCCCAGCTGCCCACCGACCCCGTGGTGGCGCAGGTCGTGCTGGGGGCCCTGGGGGTGGGGGAGCTGGCCGTCGACCGCCCACGGGGATGCTGAGCCGGTCGATGGTGCTGAGCGGCGAGACACCGATCCCGGATGCGCACGGCGTGACACCGTGGGCTTCCCACGCGCACGGTGTCACACCGTGGGCATGGCGGATTCAGGACTGCACGTCCTTGGTGGCGAAGTGCGCCCAGGCGGCGCCGAGGAACACCGCGACGTAGACCGCCTGGATCGCGAGGCCGCGATCGATGTCACGCCAGGGGATCGGCGCGCGGAAGAAGTCGATCCAGGCGAGCCAGTACCGGGTGGGGAGATAAGGCCGCACCGATCCCGCGGCGTCCAGCGTGACGAGCACCTGGCTGATCACCATGGTGGCCAGCGCGCCCATCGTCGCGGCGAGAGGCGCGTCGGTCAGCGTCGACAGGAAGAGCGCGACCGCCGCCAGACCGAGCATCGACACCGCGATGTACAGCATCGCGCCCACGAAGCGCCAGGCGAGCTGGGTGGCCGTCAACGTCACGCCGGACACGGACGTGACCGCGGTCGGCTGCGCGGGGAACAGGGACACCCCGATCACGTAGCCGCTGGCGGCCACTGCGAGCACGGCCACGAGGACGAACACCGTCAGGGCGATCAGCTTGGCCACCAGCAGCCTGGTCCGGGACACGGGCCGCAGCAGCAGGTAGCGCAGGGTCCCGGCGTTCGCCTCGCCCGCGATCGTGTCGCCGCCGACGACCGCGACGACCACCGGGAGGAACACGGGCAGCACGATCGCCAGCGCCGCCGCCGGGAACAGCGCCCCGTTCGCGAGCACGGCGGACAGGAACGCCGGCTCCTGACCGGGCGCGGGGCCGATCCGCGTGGCGGCGAGGAAGCCCGCGACGAGCGCGGGCAGGCCGCACAGCAGCAGCAGGCACACCCAGGTCCGCGGCCGCCGGACCAGGCTGATCAGTTCGACCCGGATCATGTCGGCTCCACCGGGTCGAAGCGATCGGTGCCCGGCGTGGTCGCCCGCAGCATCGCGTCCTCCAGCGTGTGGCGTTCCGGCTCGAGGTGCGCCACCCGGATGCCGTCCGCGACCAGCCGGGCGTTCAGACCCGCCGGGTCGGCGTCGCGCACCAGCAGGACGTCTCCCGTGCGTGCCTCGACCCGGCCGTCGAGCAGGGCGGCCGCCCTGGCGGCGTCCGGGGTGTGGACGATCACCCGGCCGGTCGGCGCGCGCAGCGCCTCCATGTCGTCCTGCACGACCAGGCGCCCCCGGTCCATGACGCCCACCCGCGTGCACAGCTGTTCCACCTCGCCGAGCAGGTGGCTGGACAGCAGCAGTGTCGTTCCGGCTGCGTTGAGCTCCAGGAGCAGGTCGCGCACCTCCCGGATGCCCTGCGGGTCCAGGCCGTTGGTGGGCTCGTCCAGCACGAGCAGCCGCGGCGTGCGCAGCAGGGCCGCGGCGAGCCCGAGCCGCTGCCGCATGCCGAGCGAGTACGCCC
>JBKPQU010000386.1:0-5147 GCA_046734255.1 Actinomycetota bacterium | reverse complement strand
CTTCTTCGTGGCGCTGGGCCTGGAGGTCGAGGGCAGGACGTTCGTCGAGGGTGAGTTCTTGGACACGGTCTGCGGCATTCCCGACTCCCGCACCGAGATCGTCATGCTGAAGCCGCCCGACGATGGCACCCGCCTGGAGCTCTCGAGCTTCGTGCGACCCGACTCCGTGCCGGGCTCACCCGCCGCCATGGCCAACGAGTTGGGATTGCGCAACGTGGCCTTCGAGGTCAACGACCTGCAGGCGGCTGTCGATTGGGCAGCTACCGAGGGCTACGGACTGGTCGGTGGCATCGGGGAGTACGAGGGCGCTTGGCGGATGGCCTACGTCCGGGGGCCGGAAGGGATCATCGTCTCGCTGGCCCAGCGCATCGGCTGAGCCTCGCAACGCCGCGTCACGGCGTGGCGGTCGCGGCGAGGTCGGCCGGGGTACCGGTGCGCAGGCGTCCCAGCGCCGTGCCGAGGGCCGCGCCGCCGGCCGTACCCATCGTCCAGAAGACGATCATGCCGACGATGAATTCCGGACGTAGGACGTCACCGACCGCCGACTGCCAAGTCGGCGGTACGGCGTCGCCGGTGCTCAGGTAGCCGGCCTGCTGGTGCATCCAGACCAGGGCCTCGGGAATGCCGACGGCGAGCACCGCCACCAGGGCGGCGACCCCGGCCAGGGCTCCGGTGCGCAGCCCTGAGCCGAAGGATCGGTTGCGCCAGGCGGTGGCAGCGCGATGGCGAGCAGATCTAGATAGAGTTAATGCGCAAGGGCCTTCGCTGCGGCGGCGGCCGCTTCGCTCACTGACGTCCTGCGCGTCTCGTCAGAGGCGTGACCGGGGTCGGCGTGGCCACCACGGCGGCACGGCACGTCGGTACGTCAGGTACTCCGTTCCATACCGTCGCGTCAGGGCGGGCTGTTCGTACCCGAGTACGAACGCCACCATCGCGACGGCAACCACCGCCGCATAGAGCAGCAGGACCGGTTGGGCCAGCAGCATGGCCTGCCCGAGGATCGCGGTCACGACCGCGAGGTACATCGGGTTGCGCACGTAGCGGTACAACCCCCCGACGACCAGATGTTCAGGTGGCGCCACCGGGGCAGGGGTCCCCGCACCCTCGATCACGAAACGAACGAACGCGGTGACCAGGACGGCGCTCCCGGCGGCGATCAGTAAGAACCCCAGCATGCGGATTGGCATCCACCAGTCGGGCGCCGGACGCGCCACCCATCCGGTCAGCCAGTAAGGGATGACCCCGGCGACGGTTCCGGGGGCGACCCCGAAGAACAGGGCGCTGCCGACAGCGGCGGCCTTCCTGTTCACGCTTCCACGCTACGCCGGGCGTCGGTGCTCCCGGCGCCCACCATCGGGAGCGCGCCCATCTGACCACGCTCAGCTGTCGAGTCGCGCGGCTACGTCGGCCGGAAAGCCACCGGTGGCGATCGGGCCCCAGCGCGTCGGGCTGATGCGGATCAGTGACTTGTTCTGGATGCGCATGGCCTCGCGGTACTCGTCCCAGTCCGGGTGCTCACCCGAGATGCAGCGGAAGTAGTCGACGAGGCCGTCGATGGCCCGGGGCATGTGCAGCACTTCGGCGTCGCCGTCGACCTGCACCCAGGGACCGTTCCAGTCGTCGGACAGGACGAGCACCGAGACTCGTGGGTCGTTCTCGGCGTTGCGGGTCTTTGATCGGCCCGGATAGGTGGAGATGACGATCCGACCTTGGGAATCGAGGCCGCCGGTGACCGGAGAGATCTGCGGGCGGCCGTCGCGCCGGGCGGTGGCGAGCAGTAGCCGGTGGCGTGGACGGACGAAGTCCAGGAGTTCAGCCCGCTCGACGGTGGTGTTGGTCGCAATGGATCTGGCCATGGAAGGAACCTAAACCAGGGTCAGCGCGCCCCGGATGACGAGCGCGGCGCCGACTATGAACGAGGTGGACAGGAGAATGGCGCGCGAGTGCTGCCCAGTCCACCGTTGCACCGATATGACCGCGTCCCGCGCCGCTTCGGGATTGACGATGCACGTTGCCAGAGCGGCGATCGGCAACGCGAACCAGATTGCGTCGTAGATCGCGACGGCGACCAGGCCGCCGGGCACCCGCGGGTTGTGGGCCACGATGAGGTTCAGCGCGATCAGGTAGAACAACCCGGGGAGGTGGGTGAGCACGCCTGCGATCGCAGCGGTGGGAACCGTGAGTCGCCGATCGAGCCGGTCCTTCCACCCGCCCCCGGGCCCGAGATCATCGCGGTCCGATCGTCGTGGGACCCATCCGGTGAGGACCGCGCAACCGAAGAGCAGGGCGACCACGCCGCCGGCAATGTCGGCAATCCCTTTCGTCCGATCGCTGCCCGCGCCGACGTGGATTCCGTGAAAGGCGCCGACCACGACCACACCGACCGCGATGGCAAAGGCCAGGCCGCCGGCGACGTATGCGAGCAACAGGCGACGTCGTGACTCGTGCGAGAGAAGCGCGGAGACGGCTGCGAGACTCGTCGGGCGCACCGTGCTCGCCAGCGCAAGCACGAACATTTCGATGATCAAATGAGCGTCTCGTCGGTGAGGGCGCTGTCCGTGCCCGTCGGCTGGCCCGGCATCTGAGTCACGCGGTTAGCCAGGGTGATGAGCAGTGCACCCCCAAGCGCCGCCAGTAGCGCCGCACCGGCGACGATGACGTGCCATGCCGGGCGGGTAAGCCGCTCCTCGAACAGGAGAATCCCGAGGATCACGCTGACGGCGGGATTCGAGACGGACACCGCTGCCATCGCCGGCGCGAGCTGACCGGTCGCCAGCGACAGCTGCTGGATGAGAAATGCCACAAACCCGAAACCGAGCAGCGCCCAGGTCCGCCAGTCTCCGGCTGCTTCGGCGATGCCGGAATGAAGATCGTTGATGACTGGTTTTGCGAAGGTGGCGGACAGCCCGAAGAGGAGGCCTGCGCACAGGCCGAGTACGGCCGCCCGCAACGACGGAGCAGTCTTCGTCCGCAGCCACAGCATCAGCAGGACGACCACGGCACTGATCACCGCGGCCGATATCACCAGGCCCCGCGCGGGTGCGTCGTCCACGCCGGCGTCCGGGTCTCCGACAAGCACGAACATCGCCAACCCGACCACGACGACTCCGGCACCGAGCACCTGCCGCTGCACGACACGCTGGCTCGTCAGCCAGTGCCCCAGTGGCAGCGCCCACACGATGGTCGTCACCATGAGCGGCTGGACGACCACGAGCCGGCCCCGATCAAGCGCAGCACCCTGCGCCGCGTATCCGACGAGCAGGACCAGCGTCCCCAACAGCCAGACGGGAACGGCTACCAGTCGAAACAGACCGGCCAGGCCCTGCACGGCCGAGCCGGCGCCCGCAAGCTTGAACTGACCACGCTGCTGCAATGCCGCGGCCAGCGCGAAGCAGATCGCCGCGACGAGGGCCAGAATCGCTGCCATGACCTCGATCGCCTCTCCGGGCTGTCACGTGATTCCGATTGTGGTGTAGATCAGCTTCACGATCTCGACAGGGGCGTCGAGGGACGGCGGCGAACTCGGTCCAGGGCCGTTCCCACCCGGCGATCATCGCCGGGTAGTGTTCTCGCCGATGCGCCAGGTGCTCGGTCAGCTCCACGTCCAGAGCCGTCTCGAGCACCTGCTTGGTCAACCCGGGACATTAGCCCGCCCGGCCCGGTCAACGCGAGCGCCGAGCCCACCCCAAGGTCACTCGGTGGCCACACCATTCGCGTCGCAGGGCAGAAGAGTGTAGTCCCCCGCGACCTGTCGTTCCTGGTCGAGGATGCGCAGTGCCCGCTCCATGGCCACCGGCCGCAGGCCGCCGAAGCCCGCCTGAATGGGCTGGTCGAGGACGCGGATCAGCAAGAGCATGGCCGTGATGACGGCGACGACGGACCCCATCAGCATCGCCTGGGCGTACCACCGCTCGGCACTGTCGGCGAAGAGCAGCATGAACGCAAGGATGATCGCCGCGATGAAGAACAGGACCGCCGACAGCGGACCCGGGATCACGCCCACCGCCCCGTGGATTCGGTCCTGCCGCGCCTGTTCGCGGTCCGCGGTTCGGCCCAGCCACTTGTCGTAGGCGGCCTGCTCGGACACGGTTTGCGGGTTGGCGGTCTTGAGGGTTCGGAAGAGTCCGATACCCCACGGGTTGTACCCCTCGTCGTCACCTTGAGTAACAGGTCAGGCCGGACCGCGTGGCGTGAGGTGTGGCATTACTTACGACGGTGTCACAGGAGGTGGAGATCAGCTGTATTCACGGCGATCCGCCTGACACCTGCTGACCCAAAATCAACGGTTACGTATGCGGTGTCCACCTTGACGACGCGGCCCATGCCGCATCGATCGAGAGTCACTCGATCTCCGAGGGCGAAGGCAACGGTCGAGCCTGGTTCCGACTGTCGCCTCGGGAAGGGACTGGTCGGCAAGACACGTCGCGAGAGCGAATTTCCGGGGGGCACTCCATCAGCATCCCGGCTGTGTCCACGAATCGCCAGCTCACCAAGGTCACGATCTGCGCCCAGCGCACACCTCAGTCGAGGAAGTCCCGTAGAACCTGGGAGCGGCTGGGGTGGCGCATTTTCGCCAGCGTCTTTGTCTCGATCTGCCGGATCCGCTCCCGGGTGACGCCGTAGACCTTGCCGATCATGTCCAGCGTCTTGGGCTGGCCGTCGGTCAGGCCGAACCGCATCGACAGCACTCCTGCCTCGCGCTCGGACAGGGTGTCCAGCACGGAGTGCAACTGTTCCTGCAGCAGTATGAAGCTCACCGCGTCCGCCGGGACGACGGCCTCGGAATCCTCGATGAGGTCACCGAACTCGCCGTCGCCGTCCTCGCCGAGGGGTGTGTGCAGGGAGATCGGCTCGCGGCCGTACTTCTGGACCTCGATGACCCTCTCCGGGGTTATGTCGAGCTCCTTGGCCAGCTCCTCCGGCGTCGGCTCGCGGCCGAGGCCCTGCAGCATCTGCCGCTGCACCCGGCCCAGCCTGTTGATTGCCTCGCTCACGTGTACCGGGATGCGGATCGTGCGGGCCTGATCGGCCAACGCCCGGCTACTCGCCTGCCGGATCCACCAGGTCGCATAAGCGGAGAACTTGTAGCCCATGGTGTAGTCGAACTTCTCGACCGCGCGGATCAGGCCGAGGTTGCCCTCCTGGAT
>JBKPQU010000385.1:0-2136 GCA_046734255.1 Actinomycetota bacterium | reverse complement strand
TCCTCCCAGACGCCCGGGTCCTCCCCCATCGAGACCCACACGTCGGTGTAGAGGAAGTCGACGCCCTTGACGCCCTCGTCCACGTCGGCGGTCAGGGTCAGCCTCGCGCCGGTCTCCTCGGCGATCGCGCGGCACGTCCGGACGAGCTCGTCCTCGGGCCACAGATGCTCCGGCGCGCACAGCCGGACGTCCATCCCGAACTTGCATCCCGCGGTCATCAGCGAGTTCCCCATGTTGTTGCGGGCGTCGCCCAGATAGCAGTAGGCGATCTCGCCCAGATGCTTGTCCGAATGTTCGGTCATCGTGAGGACGTCGGCCAGGGTCTGGGTCGGGTGGAACTCGTTGGTCAGACCGTTCCACACCGGGACGCCGGCGTGCTCGGCGAGGATCTCCACGGTTTCCTGCGCGAACCCGCGGTACTCGATGCCGTCGAACGTTCTGCCGAGCACGCGAGCGGTGTCCTTCATCGACTCTTTGTGGCCGATCTGCGAGCCGCTCGGCTCCAGGTACGTGACCTCCGCTCCCTGGTCGTGCGCGGCCACCTCGAACGCGGTCCTGGTGCGCGTGGAGGTCTTCTCGAAGATCAGTGCGATGTTCTTGCCGGCCAGGTGCTGTCTCTCGTAGCCGCCGTACTTGGCGGCCTTCAGGTCGGCCGACAGCTTCAGGAGGAACCGAAGCTCCTCGGGCGTGAAGTCGAGCTCCTTGAGGAAGCTCCGGTTGCGAAGGTTGAACGCCATGCTCTCCTCCTCCTTCTCTAGGCAGCCGTGCTTTTAGGCAGCCGTGATCGCGCCGCGGTCCACGGGAGCCGCCGTCCGCGTGCGCCGCCGGATGAAGAACTTGATCACTTCCTCGACCACAACGAGCGACAGCGCGATACCGGTGCAGATCCCCCACTGCGCGAGCGTAAGGTCGACCATCGAGAAGACGCGCTGCAGGAACCCGAGCTCGGTCACGAGGATGATCGCCAGGAGCGCAAGGCCGTACCGGCGCAGCTGCGTCGGGCCCGGGATGGCGGCTCGGCTGAAGATCGTTCGCACCTGGTCGCGCGCCAGCAGACCGGCCGCGAGATGGAACAACGACAACGTGGTCAGGAGCATCGTCGAGGCGACGGCGAGGGTGTAGTTGGCCTCCCCGATCTGATAGGCGACGAGGGTGCCCACCGTCATGACGAATCCCTGGACGCACAGGCGGACCCAGTTCGACGTCGAGAGCACCGGAGCGCCCACCGGCCGAGGCGACCGCTCCATCAGGCCTCCGGAAGGCTCGTCGAACCCGAGCGCGACGGCGATCGGGATGTCGATGACCATGTTGAGCCACAGGATCTGCAGCGGGTCGAGCGGGATCCCACCCGCGATGGCGAAGATGCCGGCGCCGATGAAGATCGCGATGTAGGCGACTAGCGTCGACATCTGGAACCGCAGGTACTTGAGGAGGTTGTCGTACAGCGCCCGGCCGTACTCGACGGCGCCGACGATCGTGGCGAAGTTGTCGTCGGTCAGGATCATCACCGCGGCCTCCTTGGAGACCTCCGTGCCGGTGATGCCCATCGCGACGCCGATGTTCGCGGCCTTGAGCGCCGGGGCGTCGTTCACGCCGTCCCCGGTCATCGCCACGATCTGGCCGCTCTGCTGGAGCAGCCGAACGAGTCGCACCTTGTCCTCGGGGGCAACCCGAGCGATCACGCCGATCTCGGCTAGACCCGTGATCAGCTCGTCGTCGCTCATCGCCGCGAACTCGGCCCCGGTGATGGCGCGGCCCTCGATCCCGAGCTCCCCCCCGATCGCTCCGGCGGTCGTCGCGTGGTCGCCGGTGATCATGCGAACGCGGATGCCGGCGTCCTTGCATTCGGCGATCGCCGCCTTCGCCTCGGGCCGCGGCGGGTCGACGATGCCGACCATGGCCAGCAGCGTCAGGTCCTGGACGACGTCGATCGGGTTGCTGACCTGCTTGAAGGCGGCCGGGTCGAGATCGCGCTGGGCAACCACCATGACCCGCTGGCCGGCCGCCGCCATGCGGTCGTTGGCCTCGGTCGCCAGGTGCCGGTTGGCGTCGGTCACGGGGGTCACGGTGCCGTCGGGCTCACGGAAGTAGCCACCCCGCGTGATCAGCACGTCCGGCGCGCCCTTGACGTAGCAC
>JBKPQU010000384.1:0-8493 GCA_046734255.1 Actinomycetota bacterium | reverse complement strand
GTACGTCGACGTCCCAGGCGCGGACTGGCACGAGGACCCCACGCTGATCGCGGCGCCGATCAAGCCGTTGCGGCTGTAGACGGCGGCCCTGTGATCGGGCCCGATGATCGCTTCTAGGACGGTTCGTGGCTTACCGTTGATCTCGCACGTACGGGGGTCACGGGGTCTTGGAGTTCGTCGGTGCGGGTGGGTCGCACGGCTCGCCGCCGCGCCGTCGCGCCGCCGTCGGCGCTCCGCGAGGGCGCTGGACGGCAGCGGGCTCCCGCCGGACAGGAAGGGGTCCGGCGGGAGCCCCTCGGCGATCCGCTCACGGGCGGCAGATCGGCGTCCCGCCTCGGCCTGTACTCGTGCCGGGGCCGGCGCGGCGGCATCATGGCGTCGTCAAAGGCGACGAAAAGCGAGGAGTGGACGGCCTATGCAGACCTGGGATGCGCTGCGGTCACGCCGCAACGTCCGGACCTTCGCCGACCGCCCGATCCCGGCCGACCAGCTCGATCGCGTGCTGGAGGCCGGACGGCGTTCGCCCTCCTCCTCGAACCGGCAGCGCTGGGACTTCGTGGTCGTGACCGACCGGTCCCGGCTCGCCGAGCTGGCGCGGGTCTGGCGTGCCGCCGGGCACGTGGCCGGATCGGCGGCAACCGTGGCGCTGGTGGCCCCCGACGATCCGGATCCGAAGACCCGCGAGTCGATCCAGTACGACCTGGGTCAGGCGACGATGGCGATGCTCACCGCGGCAGCGGACCTGGGCCTCGGTAGCTGCCACTCCGCCGTCGCGGACCAGGACCTGGCCCGGCGGCTCCTCGGCTTCCCCGAGGACCGGTTCTGCGCTTGGCTGATCGCGTTCGGCTACCCGGGAGACCGCCCGCTGGTCCCGGTGCAGCGACCGAACCGGCGGGCCTTCGAGGACGTCGTCCACCGCGAGCACTGGTGAGCCGGCGCTGAACGCGCGGCGTCAGGCCGTCTCCTTCACCCTCCGCCCGCCCTGCCAGACACCGGTGACGTGCGCCGGATCCGCGAGGACGCCGATGTCGGTCAGCGGGTCGGCGTCCACCGTGATCACGTCGGCCGCGTAGCCCTCGGCGAGCTGCCCGGCCCGTGGCGCCTGCGAGCCGAGGGTTTCCGGCCCGCTGGCCGTCGCCGCCTCGATCGCCTCGAGCGGTGACAGCCCCGCCTTGACCAGCAGGGGCAGCTCTTGCCCGTTGCTCCCCCAGGAGCACGGCAGATCGCTTCCGGACAGCGGGATGTCGGTGCCCAGCGCCATCCGGACGCCGCGCTCGTGGGCCAGCGCGACGGCCGCGGCGTGCCGGTCGCTGATCTCGGCGAGCTTGCGCTGCGCGAACGGCGGGATGAGCGGGCTCTCCGCCAGCTCCGAGACGATCGTGCGGGTCGCGACCAGGAACGTGCCGGTCTCCCGCAGCGCGTCGCAGGACTCCTCGTCCAGGTAGGTGCCGTGCTCGACGGTGCGCACGCCCGCCTCGACCGCCGCCATGATCCCGGGCTTGCCGTGGCAGTGCGCGGCCACGACCCGGTCGGCCATGCCGGCGACCTCGACGATGGCCCGGAGCTCGGCGCCGGTGAACTGCTGGTGGATCGGGTCGTCGACCTCGGAGAGGACACCGCCGGACGCGCAGACCTTGATGACCTTCGCGTTGCGGCGCAACTGTTCTCGCACTGCCCGGATGCACTCGTCGACGCCGTCGCACAGCCGGAGGTCCCCGCCGTGCCGGGCGAAGTCCAGCACCGTCGACAGCGGCAGCGCGTGCACGTCCCCGTGGCCGCCGGTGGTGCTGAGGATGGCGCCCGCGGCGTAGACCTGCGGTCCCTCGAGCACGCCCTCACCGATCGCCCGCGCCAGATCCAGTCCCAGCCCGCCGAGCTCGCGCACCGAGGTGAATCCGGCGTCGAGGGCGGCGCGCAGGTCTCGGGCGCAGCGGGCGCCGCGCAGTGCCAGCGGCTCCTGCAGCAGCCGGGTGAAGTCCAGCATGCGCGTGCCCATCAGGTGGCCGTGGCAGTCCCACATGCCGGGCATGACGACCGCGGCCCGGACCGTCGCGGCCTGCGGTGTGGCCGGTGCACCCGCAGCCGGACCGGCGTAGGAGATCGTCGCGCCGTCGAGCAGGACGACGCCGTCCCGGACCGGTTCGCCCCGGCCAGGGATCAGCAGGTCGGCTTCGATCCGTTCCATGACGGGAGGTTACGTGTGTTCGCGGATGTAGGCGTCGGCGTCCTTGTCCCGCTCGTCCACGCCCCTGCCCTCGGGATGCTCGTGGTAGAACCGCAGCCACTGCATCGCGAGGTCGTGCTTCTGCTGGGCGGTGGCGTGCTTGCGGAAGTCCGGCAGCCCCTCGCGCTCCTCCTCGTCCAGGTGCTCGCCGTTCTCCTTCCGCGCGCGACCGACGGCCTCGAACCAGGCGTCGCTGCCCACCGGATGCCTCCGCGCGTCGGCCACCGCGTCCCGGATCGCGTTGTGGTCGTGGATGGCGTCCTCGGTCTCCTCCTCGGCGTCCTCGCCCTTCTTCAGCAGCAGCGGGTAGAAGATCCTCTCCTCGGCGTCGGCGTGGGTGTCCAGCCGGGTCGCCAGCGGCTCCCAGATCGCGGTCAGCTCCTCCACCGTCCGGGCGTCGTCCAGGTAGAAGAACTGCCGGCGGAACCACTGGTGGTCCTCGAAGATCAGATCGGTGATGTCGGCCACGAGTCCTCTCCTTCAGCTCGCCACGCCAAGGATGGTGCCGGGGCAACAGCCCCGCCACTCGTCGAGTCGGGGGCGGGAGGCGCGTCGGGGGGCGGGAACGGCCAGGAGCGGGGAACGTAGACTCCCGACCCGTTCCGATACGTGGGTGGTTCGTTCTGTCAGGAGGAGTGGTCATGGGTGAGCCCGGCCGGGACAAGGCGTCCCCGTCGGCGACGGTGGGACCGCCATCGGATCCGGGTGACTGGCAAGGTTGGATGCGGTGGGCCGTCACCCAGGACTGGACGGATCCCGCGACCTGGAAGCGATTCAACTTCCCGTGGGCGCCGACGCCACCCCCCGAAGCCCCCGAAGGGGCCGTGGAGCTGGACTGGGTCTCCTTCTCGGAGACCGATCCGGGCCCGGCGTTCGCCGAGCACTGGCGACGGCTCGGCCCGGCGCTGGAACGCTGGTGGCGCTCCGACGGCCGCGACGACGAGGAGATCACCAACGGCAACGGCGCGGCCATGCTGCGCCGGCACATGCCCGAGGTGGTGCCGCTGTGGGAGTCCCTGGTCGAGGTGGCCGGCGGCGGCGACACGACGGCCGCGATGCTCACGTTGTGGAACCCACCGGCCTTCCTCACCGGATGCTCGCAGGCGGTCGTCCGGCCCGGTGGCCCGGCCCTGGTTCGCAACTACGACTGGGACTACCGCCTCTTCGACGCCACCGTCGCGTACAGCGGTTACCTCGGCCGGCGGGTGGTGGGCACGGAGGACTGCGGCTGGGGGCTCCTCGACGGCGTCAACGACGCCGGGCTGGCGGTGTCATTGACGTTCGGCGGGCGCCCGCAGGTCGGCCGCGGTTTCGGCATCCCGCTGGTGCTCCGCTACGTGCTGCAGACCTGTGACACCGTCGACGACGCAGCGGCCGCCCTCGTTCGGATCCCCGTGCACATGTCCTACAACGTCACGGTGACCGATCCGAGCGGCCGGGCCTCCACGGTGTTCGTCGGTCCCGACCGCCCGGCCCGCGTCACCTCCGACGCCGCATCGACCAACCACCAGGGCGTGGTCGAGTGGCAGCCGTACTGCGACGCCATCCACAGCGAGGAGCGGCTGGCGGTGCTCAACCGGCGCCTGGACAGCCAGGACGACGTCGAGGAACTGACCGCAGCGCTGCTCCGGCCGCCGCTGTACGCGACGAGGTTCCGGCACGGGTTCGGCACGCTCTACACCACGGTGATCCGCCCGCTCGAGCGGACGGTGGCCTACCACTGGCCCGGACGCGCCCCCTGGACGCACGCCCTGGACCGGCCGCGGGAGGAGACCCTCAGCGTCACGCTGGGGCAACCCGAGTCCTGAGGCGCCGCCCGGGCGCCGTGAAGATCCACATGCGCGGTCGCCGAACCGGCGTAAGTTTCGGCGACGACCCTCGGGGGGCGTCCGACGCTGGCGCTGGCCCGAGCCCAGCGGACGACGTCCTCCGGGGGCCCATCGGCCCGGTCGCTGCGCGTGGGGCCGCGGGTCGCCGGCAGGGGTTGCCGCCCCGACCGTGACCGCCCCACGCTGACCCGAGACGACCGGCGTACCACCGGCCCGACGAACGGGGGATCCGCATGTCGACCGACGCCTTCGTGACCCTCTTCTCTTGAGCCGGCCGCCTATCGCTGTAGTGGCGGTTGTCCCGGGGGCGCTGATCGGGCGACGGCTCGGCCTGTACACGGTTCTGCTCGCCGGCCTGACCGCGTTCGGGCCGCTGTCCATGGACCTCTACCTCCCGGCCTTCCCGGTGATTGCCGCCGACCTGAACGCCTCCGAGGCGGAGGTGCAGCTCACGCTGGTCGCCGACGCCGTGGGGCTCGTGGTGGGCCAGCTGCTGATCGGGCCCTGGTCGGACGCCTGCGGACGCCGCCGCCTGCTGCTCGGCTCGACGCTGGTCTGCGCCGCGGCATCCGTGCTCTGCGCGCTCTCGCCCACGGCGTTGGTGCTGGCCGGATGGCGGTTCCTCCAGGGAGCCTCCGGCGGCGGGGGGATCGTGCTCGCACGGGCCGTCGCCGCGGATCTCACCAGCGGTGTCGGTACGGCCCGGCTGTTCTCGTTCTTCATCACGCTGTCCAGCCTGGCGCCGATCGCCGCTCCGATCGCCGGCGGCGCCCTGCTCGCCTCGACCGGCAGCTGGCGGGTGATGTTCTACCTGCTGGCGGGGATCAACGTGGCGCTGGCGATGGTCGTGGCACTGGCGGTCCCGGAGAGCCTGCCGGCATCGCGGCGGCATACCGGGGGCCTGCGGCAGACCGCGGCGTCGTTCCGCCAACTCGCCCGCGACCGCGCCTTCACCGGCTACGCCCTGACGATCGCCTTCGCCTTCGCCTCGCTCTTCGGATACATCGCGGGGTCGTCGTTCGCTCTGCAGGAGGTGTACGGCCTGACCGCCACGCAGTTCAGTCTCGTCTTCGCGCTCAACGCAGCCGGGATGGTGTCGCTCGGCCTGCTGAATGCCCGCCTGGTCCGGCGCCACGCGGTGCGGACCCTGCTGCTCGTCGGGCTGATCGCGTCCGCCTTCGCCGCCGCGGTCCTGCTCGCGGTCGTCGTCTGGAGCCTGCCATGGGGGCTGGTCGCCGTTCTCCTGCCGCTGTTCGCCGTCGTCGCGAGCCGCGGTCTGGTGTCCTCCAACGCGACCGTGCTCGCCGTGGCACGCTCGCCGTCGGCAGCCGGCAGCGCCTCCGCAGTGCTCGGCGCGTGCATGTTCGGCGGCGGCATCCTCGTCTCCCCGCTGCTCGGGCTCGGACCGGAGGGCTCACCCGTCCCGATGGTCGCGGTGGTCAGCGGCGCCTCGATCGCGGCACTGCTCGCCACGGTGCTGCTGACCTCCCGTGCCGAGCCGCCTGCGCCGTCACGTGCAGTACCCACCTACCCGGAGCCGCAGTAAGGTGCGCTAGCGGGAAAGTCGCTAAACGGGGTCGTCAAGGGGCCTTCGGGCAGCCGAGCGCAGGCGACCTGCGCCGCGTGGTGAGGGAGAGTGTCCAGCGATGAGCGAACCGCTTCCGTCCGCGTCCAGTCCGAGGGACCCGACCGAGGGTCTGAAACAGCAGATCGATCAGACCCGGGCAGAGCTCGCGGACACCGTCGACGCGCTGGCCCGCAAGGCCGACGTCCCCAGCCGGACCAAGGACAAGATCATCGTCACGGGCGGCCAGCTCCGGGACAAAGCCACGGCCACCGGCAGACAGGTCAAGGACAAGGCCACCGCCGCCGGCAAGCAGGCGAAGGACAAGGCGGCGAACAGCAGCCCGCGGACGCGGGTCATGGCCGGCGCCGCCGCGGCCGGCGCCGTCCTGCTGGCCATCGTCCTGCGGCGCAGGAGGGCCTCGTGAGCAAGGGTGCGGCCGTGTTCTACAAGCCGGTGGGCCTGGCGGTCAGCGTCACCGGAGGGATCCTCGCCGGAATGGTCTTCAAGCAGGTGTGGAAGAGCATCGCCGGCGAGGACGAGGCGCCCGAGGCGACCGACGCCAATCGCGGTTGGGGCGAGGTGATCCTCGCCGCGGCCCTGCAGGGCGCCATCTTCGCGGTGGTGAAGGCCATCATCGATCGTGGCGGTGCCACCGGGTTCCGCCGGCTCACCGGCACCTGGCCGGGGGACGAGCCCGAGGAGGAGTAGGGGTCCGCTGGCGCGTCTGCCGGCGCATGCTGTGCCCGAGGGGCAGGATGGAGCGTGGGCCATGTCAGACGTGATCGTCGGTGTGGACATCGGCACCACGAGCACGAAGTGCGTGGCCTACGACCCCGCCGGCAAGGTGCGCGCGTCGGCAAGCCAGGGGTACCCGCTTCGCGAACCCCACCACGGGTACGCCGAGCAGGACCCGGAGGAGATCTTCGCCGCGGTCCTCGCGACGCTCCGCGACGTGGTCGATCAGGCCGGGCCCGTCGCGGGACTCTCGTTCAGCACCGCCATGCACAGCCTGGTCGGCCTGGATCCGGACGGCGCGCCGCTCACGCCGTCGATCACCTGGGCCGACTCGCGGTCCGACCGTCAGGCCGAACGGATCCGGGCATCCGCGAGGGGCCTGGCGCTGCACATCCGCACCGGGACACCCGTGCATCCGATGGCGCCGCTCCCGAAGCTGGTCTGGTTCCACGAGCAGGAGCCGAAGCTGGCGGAACTGGTGGCGCACTGGGTAGGGATCAAGGACTACGTGCTGCTCCGCATGTGCGAGGCGCTGGTCATGGATCACTCTTCGGCGTCCGGCACCGGCCTCATGGACATCTCCCGGCTGGAGTGGGACGGCGAGGCACTGCAGCTCGCCGCGATCACGCCGGAGCAGTTGCCCGAGCTCGTCCCGACGACCCGCGTGCTGCCCGCGCTCACGCCGGACACCGCAAGGGCGACAGGGCTGCCCACGGACATCCCGGTGGTGGTCGGTGCGGGGGACGGTCCGCTGGCGAACCTTGGGCTCGGTGCGGTTCGTCCCGGCGTCGCGGCCTGCTCGATCGGGACCAGCGGTGCGATGCGCGTCATGGTCGACCGGCCGGCGGTCGACCCTCGCGGTGGCGTGTTCTGCTACGCGCTCACCGAGGGCCACTGGGCGGTCGGCGGCGCGATCAACAACGGCGGGATCGTCCTGGAGTGGTTGCACCGCGCTCTTGCCCCGGACCTGGAGAGGCCTGCGGCCGCCGAGGAGCTGCTGCGGCTCGCCGGGCAGGCACCGGTCGGCTCCGGCGGGCTGATCATGCTGCCGTACCTGCTGAGCGAGCGGGCACCGCACTGGAGCTCGCTGCCCCGAGGCGCCTACGTCGGTCTGACCCGCGAGCACGACCGCCGTCACCTCGTCCGCGCGGCGTTGGAGGGCGTCTGCCAGCAGCTTTCGCTCGTGCTGCAGTCGATGCGCGCGGCCGGCATCGAGGTCCGTGAGGTTCGCGCCACCGGAGGCTTCGCGCGCAGCGCGCTGTGGCGGCAGATGCTCGCGGACTGCCTGGGCATGCCGGTGAGCTTCCCCGCGGGTCATGAGGGATCCAGCTTCGGCGCGGCGCTGCTCGGCATGCAGGCGCTGGAGTTGGTCCCGTCGATCGACGTCGCCGTCGACATGGTCGAGATCGCCGAGACCGTCACTCCGAACGTGGCTGCGGCGGCCACGTACTCCGACCTGCGGCCTGTCTTCGAGGAGTTGTACGACGCGCTGAACCCGACCTTCCGATCCCTGCGACGCCTGGCGCCCACGCTTCCCGTCGACCCGGCACCGCCCGGGGAATCCCTCCCGGATGCACAGCCCCGGACGCATCCCGGAGCCCAGACACACACGGACTCTCCGCCGCCGACTCCCTCGCCAAGGAGCTGACCATGTCTCTCGCCGCCGCCCTGCTCGCCGCCGACGCAGCCAAGGCCGGCAACGCGCAGCTCCTGATCGCGGCGGCACTCGGCATCGCCGCGGTCGTCGTGCCGATCGTCTGGGGAAGGTCCATCCGTTCCTCGCGCTGATCGGCGGTGCCGGGTCCTCGTCTGGCGGGTCGCGAGCGGGCGCCGGCTCGGAGTGCGCGGGCCCGGAGTTCCCCGTCTAATGAGGCGGCGCCGGCAAGAGCCTGTGCGTCGCGCCGAGGCGTGGGAGGACGTCGTGCCCGACATCGTCGATCTGATCAAGAGTCAGCACCGCCAGATGGATGAGCTGCTCGAACAGGCGCAGCAGGAAGGCGCGGACACCAAACGTCTTCTGCAGCAGGCCAGCGACCTGCTGGTGCCGCACTCCGAGGCCGAGGAGTCGTTCGTCTACCCCGCGATCCGCCGGCACGAGCCCGCAGAGGGCGAGGAGGTGCACGACGGGACCGCCGAGC
>JBKPQU010000383.1:0-4828 GCA_046734255.1 Actinomycetota bacterium | reverse complement strand
GTGGTCAGCGTGGGCACGACGTTCGTCATCATCACCGGCGGCGTGGACCTGTCCATCCCGAGCGGGATCGTGCTCGGCGAGGTCTTCGCGGTGAAGTTCCTGTCCTGGATCCCGGTCGGCAGCGGGACGGCCGTGGACGTCCAGGCCAACCAGACCACGGCCGGCTACCTCCTGTTCGCGCTGCTCGGGTCGGTGCTCGCCGGGCTGCTCCTGGGACTGGTGAACGGCTTCGCGGTCGGCTACATGCGGATCCCGCCGCTGCTGGCCACCCTGGGCACGCTGGGCGCCGGTCTCGGAATCGCGCTGCTGATGCAGAACGGCGTGAACATCGCCACCTACGCGCTCAACCCCGTGGCGACCGGCGAGCTGATCCCCGGTGTGCCCAACATGATCGTGATCGGCGCGGTCGTGGTGGTGATCGGCGCGGTGCTGCTGCACCTGTCGGTGTTCGGCCGGCACACCTACGCGATCGGCAGCAACGCCGAGGCCGCCCGCCGGGTCGGCATCAAGGTCGAGCGGCACCTGCTGCGCGTGTACGTGCTGGGTGGAGTCGCCAGCGGGCTGGCCGGCTACCTGTCGGTCGCGTACTTCTCCACGACGTCGGTGGCCGGGCACTCCACGGACAACCTCCAGGCGATCACTGCCGTCGCCCTCGGGGGCACCAGCCTGTTCGGCGGGATCGGCACGGTGATCGGCACGCTGATCGGCGTGTGGATCCCCGCCGTGCTCAAGAACGGGTTCGTCATCCTCGGCGTCCAGCCGTACTGGCAGGACGTCGCCGTCGGCTTCGTGCTCATCCTCGCCGTGTGGCTGGACCAGCTGCGACGGCGTTCCCGGGACCGGCGCTGACCCTGCGGGCTGCGGGCATCCCGCCGCCCGTCCGTGCACCATCACGTGTCACATCGAGGAAGGGAAGGGATCGATGAAGATCGCACGCATGCTCGGCGCCTCGGCGCTCGCGGTCGGAATGGTCACGCTGGCCGCCTGCGGCGGCGGCAGCAGCGCCGGGGGGACCACGAGCGGCGGCACCGCAGGCGGCGGATCCGGAAAGAAGATCACGCTGATGGTGGGCGTCAAGGGCGACCCGTTCTACGTCTCGATGCAGTGCGGCGCGCAGGCCGCAGCGGACGCAGCCGGGGCGAAGCTCACCGTGCAGGGACCGGACAAGTTCGACGCCACGTTGCAGAACCCGCAGCTGGACGCGGTGGCCGCCACCAAGCCGGACGCGCTCCTGGTGGCGCCGAACGACGTCAAGGCCTCCACCCCGCCGCTGAAGCGGATCCAGGACGCCGGCACGAAGGTGGTGCTGGTCGACACCACGGTCGACGACACCTCGATCGGGGTCTCCCGGATCGCCACCGACAACGAGCTGGGCGGCGAGAAGGCCGCGGAGGCGCTCCAGCAGCTCGGGGTCAAGGGCAAGGTTCTGGTCATCTCCACCGACCCGGGCGTGTCCAGCGTGGACGCGCGCGTCGACGGGTTCAAGAAGAAGGCCGCCGAGCTGGGGATGACCCTGGCGCAGGACACCCAGTACTCCCACAACCAGCCGGCCACCGCCGCGCAGATCATCTCGGCCGCCGTGCAACGGAACCCGGACCTGGCCGGCGTCTTCGCCACCAACCTGTTCAGCGCCCAGGGGACCGCCACGGGCCTGAAGACGGCCGGGAAGTCCGGTCAGGTGAAGATGGTCGGTTTCGACGCGGGCCCGGACCAGATCAAGCAGCTGGAGGCCGGTGACGTGCAGGCGCTGGTCGCGCAGAAGCCTTACGACATCGGCCAGCAGGGCGTCGAGCAGGCGATGAACGCGCTGGGCGGCAAGAGCGTCACCGCCAAGATCGACACCGACTCGCTGATCGTCACCAAGGACAACATGACCCAGCCCGACGTCAGCAAGTACATCTACAAGTCCAACTGCTGAGCCGCGGCTCTGCGAGGACGGCAGGTCGGTCGCGCCGGTGATCCGGCGACCGGCCTGCCGTCCGTCGGTTCAGGTGGACTTCGCAACGGTCAGCGCGGGGCTGCGCGGAGGCTCGGCGCGGGCTGGACGCCGCCGAGGTCCTCCTCGATCCGGGCGGTGGTACGCAGCAGCGGCGGCAGGAGTTCCGCGCGGATCCGCTCCGGCGACCAGCGCTGCGCCTGGGCCGACAGGTTCACCGCCGCCACCACCCGGCCCTCGCCGTTGTGCAGCGGGGCCGCGATCGCCCGCAGCCCCTCCTCCAGCTCCTCGTCGACCAGGGCCCAGCCCTGTGCCCGGATCCGGCGCAACTCCTCCAGCAGCGCCTTCTGGCTCGTGATCGTCCGTGGCGTCAGCGGCGGCAACCTCGCCGAGGCGAGATAGCCCGCCAACCAGTCGTCGTCGTGGCCGGCGAGCAGGACGCGCCCCATCGACGTGGCGTAGGCGGGGAACCGCGTGCCGACGCTGATCGCCACCGTCATGATCCGCCTGGTCGGCACCCGAGCGACGTAGACCACCTCCTCGCCGTCCAGCACCGATACCGACGAGGACTCCTGCACCTGGGAGACGAGATCCTTCAGGTGCGGGGCGGCGACCTCGGGCAGCGTCAGCGACGACAGGTAGGCGTACCCGAGCTCGAGGATGCGCGGGCGCAGCGCGAACAGACGCCCGTCCGTGGACATGTACCCCAGCGCCACGAGCGTGTGCAGGAACCGCCGCGCCGCCGCCCGCGGCAGCTGCGTGGCCCGGGCCACCTCGGACAGCGACATCTGCGGGCGGTCCGCGTCGAAGGCCCGGATCACGGCCAGCCCCCGCCCGAGGGACTGGACGAACTCTCCAGCCTGTGCCGCGCCGTCCGGGCCGACGGTCAGGTCGTCGTCCATCCGGCCTCCCGCGATGTTCGCTGTGCGAACCCTAGCCCACGGAGGCGGCCGAGCACGCCCCTCGATGCGCGTGAGCGCTCCGGACGGGCGCCCGCGAGCGCACCCGCTATTGACTCAGCGTGACTAACCTCCGACCCTGTGGGCACCAGGTCGTGTCAACATACAGTCGTCGAGCGAGGTCGGAGCGGGCTCTGGGAGCCCCAGTCGCTCCATCGAGTAACGGTTTGTGACCGGCAGGAGGGAACGATGTCCTGGTTCAACACGCTGCGTGCCGACGGTGAGACCCGGGGCCGGATGCCGCTCGCGCAGGTGCTCGAGCTGATCGTTCGCGCGCCGCTACCGTTCCGGTTCACCGCCTACGACGGCAGCAGCGCGGGCCCGGAGCACTCCGACATCTGGCTGCACATGGCCACCCCGCGCGGGGTCGCCTACCTCGCGACCGCGCCCGGCTCGCTCGGCCTGGCCCGGGCGTACATCGCCGGCGACCTCGTGGTCCACGGCCTGCAGCCGGGAGACCCCTATCCGCTGCTGGCGCTGCTGTACGACCGGCTCCTGCTGCGCCGCCCGGATCCGCAGACGATCGTGCGGATCGTCCGCGGGCTGAGCCCCTCGATGCTGGTTCCCCCGATCCCGCCGCCGCAGGAGGCGCTGCCGGACTGGCGGCGCTGGCTGGAGGGCATCCGGCACTCCCGTCGCCGCGACGCCGAGGCGATCCACCACCATTACGACGTCTCCAACCGGTTCTACGAGCTGCTGCTCGGGGAGTCGATGACCTACACCTGCGCCTGCTACCCGACCGGGGACGCGACGCTGGAGGAGGCGCAGGCGCACAAGCACGATCTCGTCGCCCGCAAGCTCGCGCTGCGCCCCGGGATGCGCCTGCTCGACGTCGGCTGCGGCTGGGGCGGGATGGTCATGCATGCCGCCCGGCACTACGGCGTGCGCGCGCTCGGCGTCACGCTCTCCCGCGAACAGGCGCTGTGGGCATCCGAAGCGATCAAGCGGGCGGGCCTGGACGACGTCGCCGAGGTGCGCCACCTGGATTACCGGGACGTCCGCGAGTCCGGTTTCGACGCGATCAGCTCGATCGGCCTGACCGAGCACATCGGCGTGCGCAACTACCCCGGCTACTTCCGCTTCCTCCTCGGCCGGCTGCGCCCGGGTGGCCGCCTGCTCAACCACTGCATCACCCGGCCGGAGAACACCCATGCCGCCCGGGTCAGCGGAGGGTTCATCGACCGGTACGTGTTCCCCGACGGCGAGCTGACCGGCTCCGGCCGGATCATCACCGAGATCCAGAACGCGGGCTTCGAGGTCCGGCACGAGGAGAACCTGCGCGAGCACTACGCCCGCACCTGCGCCGCCTGGTGCGCCAACCTCGCGGCCAACTGGCGGGAGTGCGTCGCCGAGGCGGGCGAGCCGACCTCGAAGGTATGGAGTCTCTACCTGGCGGGTTCACGCCTCGGTTTCGAGCACAACCAGATCCAGCTGCACCAGGTGCTGGCGACCAAGGTGCACCCCGACGGGCGGGCCGACGTCCCGCTGCGACCGGATTGGGGCGTGTGAGGTCGGGCCGATCACGGCCGGCCGCGGGTGATCCCCCCGGGGCCGATCGCGCTGGCACTCGCCTCCGCGGTCGTGCACGCCGGGTGGAACCTCGCCTTCGGCCGGCTCAGCCGCGACAGTGACCAGGCCGCAGGCCCCAGCGCCGGCGCCACCGCGGTGTGCTGCGGGGTGCTGGTCTGGACGCCCGTCGCTGCGTTGACCTGGTCCCTCAGCCCTGCCGCTCTGCCCTGGGCCGGCGCCTCGGCCCTCGCCGAACTCGGCTACATGATCGCGTTGAGCCGGCTCTACCGCCGGGAGCCGGTCGAGCGCGGCTACCCGGTGGCCCGCGGCCTGGCTCCGGTCGCCGTCCTCGCGGTCACCGCGGCCGTGGGCACGGCCGTCACCGCGGCGCAGGCCCTCGGCGTCGTCGCGGTCTGCGCGGGCG
>JBKPQU010000382.1:0-6567 GCA_046734255.1 Actinomycetota bacterium | reverse complement strand
GATGAGCGCCGTCGACCCGAGCCTGCCGATGGAGCTGCTGATCGCCGACTCCAGCGAGTCGCACGTCAGCCGGATCAGCGCCTCCGAGACGGCCGGGGCCGCCAACTGCCCGGTGGTCTCGCCGTGGGGTTGCCCCGCCGTCCGCACCGGCCGGGTGCTGGTGGCGACCTCCAGCGAGAACATCGACGCCTGCCCGAAGCTGCGCAACCGCGACGGCGGCCCGCACAGCGGGGTCTGCGTGCCGGTCACGTTCATGGGCCGGGCGCTGGGCGTGCTGCACGCCGCGAACCCGGAGCAGGCGCCGCCGGCCGGCGACGTCGTCCAGCGGATGCAGACGCTGGCCGAGCGCGCGGGATCCCGGCTGGGCACACTGCGAGCCTTCGCCCGGGCCGAGTTCCAGGCGAGCACCGACGGGTTGACCGGGCTGCTGAACCGGCGGACGTTCGACGACCGGGTCCGGGCCACCCAGGCCGGGTCGACCTACGGCGTCCTGCTCGCCGACCTCGACCGCTTCAAGACGCTCAACGACACCTACGGCCACGAGACCGGCGACCGCGCGCTGCGGGTGGTGGCCGACGCGATCCGGGAGTGCGTGCGGTCCGGGGACCTGATCTGCCGCTACGGCGGCGAGGAGTTCGCGATCGTCCTGTCCGGGCTGAACGCGGAGGAGTCGCTGGAGGTCGCCGAGCGGCTGCGCTCGTCGCTGCCGAGTGCCGCCGCCGCGCGGGGCATGCCCGAGGTGACGGTCAGCATCGGGGTGGCCGACTCCAGCTTCGGCGCCACGCTGGCCGAGCAGCTGCGCAAGGCCGACATCGCGCTGATGGCCGCCAAGCAGGACGGCCGGAACCGCTGCTACATCGCCAAGCCCGGGCAGGGCCTGGTGATGGAGTTCGCCGACTGAGCCTGCTCAGCCTGCTCAGCCGCGCCGGCCTCAGCTGCCGCCGGTGAGCTTCTCCCGCAGGGCGGCCAGGGCCTCGTCGGTCGCCAGGGTGCCCTCCGAGGCCTCCGGCTGCGAGGTGTAGGTCGACGGCGCCGCCGTCTCCTCGCCCCGGGCCGCGGCGTCCTCGGCCTGGGCCTTGTCGATCTGGCGGCGGTGCGCCTCCCAGCGGGAGTGCGCCTCGGCGTACTGGCGCTCCCACTCCTCGCGCTGGGTCTCGTACCCGGGCAGCCACTCGTTGGTGTCCGGGTCGAAGCCCTCGGGGTACTTGTAGTTGCCGGCGTCGTCGTACTCGGTGGCCATGCCGTACAGGGACGGGTCGAACTGGTCACCGGCCGCGGTCACGCCCGCCTCGTTCGCCTGCTTGAGCGACAGCGAGATCCGGCGGCGGTCCAGGTCGATGTCGATCACCTTGACGAAGATCGCGTCGCCGACCTGCACGACCTGCTCGGGGATCTCCACGTGCCGCTCGGCGAGCTCGGAGATGTGCACCAGGCCCTCGATGCCGTCGTCCACGCGGACGAAGGCGCCGAACGGCACCAGCTTGGTCACCTTGCCCGGGACGACCTGGCCGATCGCGTGGGTGCGGGCGAACTGCTGCCAGGGGTCTTCCTGGGTGGCCTTGAGCGACAGCGACACCCGCTCGCGGTCCATGTCGACGTCGAGCACCTCGACGGTGACCTCCTGGCCGACCTCGACGACCTCGCCGGGATGGTCGATGTGCTTCCAGGAGAGCTCGGAGACGTGCACGAGCCCGTCGACGCCGCCGAGGTCGACGAACGCGCCGAAGTTGACGATCGAGCTGACGACGCCGGAGCGGACCTGGCCCTTCTGCAGGGTCTGCAGGAAGGTCTGCCGCACCTCGGACTGGGTCTGCTCGAGCCAGGCGCGGCGGGACAGCACGACGTTGTTCCGGTTCTTGTCGAGCTCGATGATCTTCGCTTCGATCTGGCGGCCGACGTACGGCTGCAGGTCGCGAACGCGGCGCATCTCGACCAGCGACGCCGGGAGGAAGCCACGCAGCCCGATGTCGAGGATGAGCCCGCCCTTGACCACCTCGATCACGGTCCCCGTGACGACGCCGTCCTCGTCCTTGATCTTCTCGATCGTGCCCCAGGCGCGCTCGTACTGGGCGCGCTTCTTGGAGAGGATCAGCCGGCCCTCCTTGTCCTCCTTCTGGAGGACCAGGGCCTCGATCTCCTCGCCGACGCTGACCACCTCGGCGGGGTCGACATCGTGTTTGATCGACAGTTCGCGGGAGGGGATGACCCCTTCGGTCTTGTAGCCGATGTCGAGCAGGACCTCGTCGCGATCGACCTTGACGACGGTTCCGGAGACGATGTCGCCATCATTGAAGTACTTGATGGTCTCGTCGATGGCGGCGAGGAAGGCTTCCTCACCACCGATGTCGTTGACCGCGACCTGCGGGGTGGTGCTTGGTTGGGAGGTCTGCTCGGTCGTACTGGTGGTCATCTAGTGGGGGCTCCGTTGCGGACTGGTCTAGCTGTCGACGGGGACATTGCCGGCGCCACAGATACCGCGCGGGCAAGCGCCCCGAGTCGGTGGCGCCCCCCTCGCGGGGGCCGGCCAGTCGGATCAAGGACAGTCGCAGTCCGCGCACACACCGTGCGCCATGGTCACGGTACCGGGTCGCCGATGCCGGGTCAAAGCACTCACGGGGCGTCGCCGCACGGGGTTGAAATGGGCAGACGGTGACTGAAGGAGGAGAGAAACGGCCCGCCGAGGAGGCCGCCGAGGGCGGGTCGGCGGTCGGGTTCGGGCCGGCGGGCACGGAGGAGACGGTGCGGGCCAACCGCCGCTGGTGGGACGGGGAGGCCGAGGCGTACCTCGCCGAGCACGGCGACTTCCTCGGCCCGGACCGGTTCATCTGGTGTCCCGAGGGCCTGGACGAGGCCGACGTGCGGCTGCTCGGCGACGTCGAGGGCCGGGACGTGCTCGAGGTGGGGGCCGGCGCCGGCCAGTGCTCGCGCTGGCTCGCCGGCCGGGGAGCGAGGGCGGTGGCGCTGGACCAGTCCACCGGGATGCTCCGCCATGTCCGGGACGGCGGCGCGCTGCCCGGGCTGGCCGTGGTGCAGGCCGACGCCCGCGGGCTGCCGTTCGCGGCCTCGGTGTTCGACCTGGCCTGCAGCGCGTTCGGCGCGGTGCCCTTCGTCGCGGACCCCTGGCGGGTGATGGCCGAGGTGGCCCGCGTGCTGCGCCCGGGCGGCCGCTGGGTCTTCGCGGTCACCCACCCGCTGCGCTGGGCGCTCCTGGACGACCCCGGGCGGCGCGGGCTGCGGATCGTGCGCAGCTATTTCGACCGCACGCCGTACGTCGAGACCCGCGACGGGCGGCTGCGCTACGCCGAGCACCACCGGACGATGGGCGACCGCATCCGCGACCTCGTCGACGCCGGGTTCGTGGTCGAGGACCTGATCGAGCCCGAGTGGCCGGAGGACCTGCGGCGGGTCTGGGACGCGTGGAGCCCCCTGCGCGGGCGGTTGGTCCCGGGCACCGCGATCTTCGTCGCGCGACGTCCGTGACGAGGGCCCGGTCGCGCCCTGTGCTGCATGGATGAGCCCCGAGTAGCTCCAGTTGTCAGCCGCGGCCCGGCGGGTGCAGCCTGCTTCGAGTCACACCGCCGCGTTGGGCCGGGAAGGGGCCGGAAACCGCCGGTGGAGAAGGGCGGCGATGACCCAGCAGTTCGACCCGCTGTTCACAACCGGACGCTCGGGGAACCCTTATGACCTGGGCGACTTTGCCCTGTCGCGGCTCGATGTGGAGCGCGAGAGTGCGGGCTGGACGATGGCGGACACCGTCGCCGCCGGGCTGGTCGCCGTCAGCCTGATCGCGGTACTCGTGCTGATCGCCCCCGGCTCGCTGTACCTGGACGACCTGCGGGCCCAGGGCTACGCGCAGGGGCAGCCGTTCTGGCAGTTCATCATCGGCTCCAACGGGACCCACTTCGCGCCGCTGCCACGCACGCTGGACTGGGCGCAGGCGCGGTGGTTCCCGCTGGACCAGGGTCCCGCCATCCTCGTCACGCTGCTGGTCCGTGCCGTCCTCGGGGCGGGCACGTGGGTGCTGCTGCGCGAACTGTTCGGGGCCCGGCTGGGCGCGCTGGTCCCGCTCGGGGTCGTGCTGTTCACCCCCGCGCTCGTGCCCGCGACGGCGTACTACCGGCAGGCCATCACCGCGCTGGCCGCCACGGCCGCCGTGCTGTGGGCGATCGCCTGGCACCTGCGCTGGCTGCGCACCGGGGGGCTGTGGAACGTGCTCGGCGTCGGCGCGGCGACGGCGATCGGCCTGGGCTGCTACGAGAAGGCCGCGGCGATCCCGTTCCTGCTGTTCGTGGTCACCGTGCTGCTGTTCGCCGGCCCGGGCGGGCTGTGGCCGACGCTGCGCCAGGCCATCGTGCCGATCGCGCTGTCCGCCGTCCTCGTGGCGGCCTTCGCCGTGATCTACGTACGCGGCCCGTACGACCACGCCTCCGGTGGCCTGCCGCCGCCGGCGCTGGTCGGGCAGATGGCGCGGAACGCCGTCTTCGACACCGTGCTGCCGCTGCTGCTCGGCGGGCCGTGGCGCTGGGTCCCGATCACGGCCTCGTACGGCGGGGTGAGCCTCGCGCACTCGACGCTCGTCGCGTTCTGGATCGTCGCGGGGGTGTTCGGCGTCTGGTGCCTGGTCCGCCGTCCCGGCCCGACGGCGCGGGCGATCACGCTGCTGGTCGCGTGGGTGATCCCCTCGGTGATCACCATCGGGGTGGGCCGGCTCGGCATCTTCGGCCTCTCGCTGGCCCTGGACGTCCGGTTCTTCACCGACGTCGTCCCGGCGTTCGTGATCTGCGCGGCGCTGGCGGTGCTGCCCTGGCGGGTCGGGGCCTACGCCGGCCAGGAGCCGCGCCCGACCCGGATCGGCGCCGCGGTCGCGGCCGTGCTCGGTGCCCTCGTCGTGGCCGGTTCCGTGGCCAGCTGGATCACCTTCGCGAACGCCTGGTGGAGCAACCCCACCGGACAGTGGGTGGCGAACATGAAGGCCTCCCTGGCGGCGGCCGGCCCCTCGCCCCGGATCGTCGCACTCCCGCTGCCGCAGGAGATCCTGCCCTCCTGGGTGGACCCGGTCTTCCCGACCTACTCCCCGCTGGTGATGCTGATCCGTCCGGACGCGCGGTTCAACGACGGCGACGGGCTGGTCCAGGCCCTCGACAGCGCCGGGACGCTCCGACTGTTCAGGCCCACGCCGATCGCCGAGACCCGCCGGTCGGGGCTGTGCGTCGCGGCGATCCCGGCGACGGGGAGCCAGACGGTGATCCGGATGCCGGTCACGGTCCCGTACGTGCGGGGGAGCCAGCTCCAGCTCGGCCTGCTGACCGAGGCACCGAGCGAGATCACCGTGCAGATGATCACAGCGGAGGGGGTGGTCCGGCCGGCGATCCTCTGGCAGCCCACGGTGTTGCAGGCGGGCCCGCACACGCTGCGCACCCCGGTCCGCACCGGTGATCGGATCACCGCCGTGCGCGTGCTCGACGGCCTGCCCGCCAAGGTCTGCGTGACCAGCGCCAGCATCGTCAGGTTCTCGCCGTGACCGCGGCGCACCGGCTCACGCCGGCCAGAGTCTCTCCCGTCGGGCACGACCTGCCGGTGCTCGACGCCTACCGGGCCGTGGCGGCGCTGCTGGTGCTGCTGGCCAACGTCGGGTACGTCAGCGGCGCCGCGCTGACCGGCCCTTGGGCCGGGTGGCTGGCCCGGATGGACGCCGCCGTGGCCGTCTTCTTCCTGCTCTCCGGACTGCTGCTGTTCCGCGGCTGGGTGCGGGCGGCGCGCGGCGCCGAACCGCCGGTGCAGGTCGGCGGTTACCTCGTGCGCCGGGCCGTGCGCATCGTTCCCGCGCTGCTGCTCGTGGTCGCCGCCGCGGCCGTCCTCCTGCCCGCGGCCCGCCGCGCGGGATGGCCGGCCTGGACGGCGACCGTGCTCGGCGCGCAGAACTACTTCCGTTCCACGTTCGGCCAGCTGCCCGGGCTCAGCCAGGCCTGGAGCCTCTCGGTCGAGGTCGCGTTCTACCTCTGCCTGCCGGTGATCGCATTGCTCGCGCTCGGCCGTGCCCGCCCCGCCCGTCCCGCCGCCCGCCGGCTCGAGCGCCGCAGCGGGCTG
This sequence comes from Actinomycetota bacterium, assembly GCA_046734255.1. Lineage (GTDB taxonomy): Bacteria > Actinomycetota > Actinomycetes > Actinomycetales > Kineosporiaceae > JBKPQU01. Next base: position 480 of record JBKPQU010000382.1, on the reverse strand, counting down.
CGCGTGCCGGTCGTGCTGGCGGTGCTCGCGCTGGGCTCGATCGCCTGGCGGCTGGTCGTGGCGGGCCGGCCCGGCGTCGACATCCGTCCCCTGCTGTGGCTGCCCGCCTACCTCGACTGGTTCGCGGCCGGGATGCTGCTCGGCTGGCTGCTGGAGCGGGGGCGGCCGGTCCCGCGGGTGATCCGGTACGTCGCCGGCACGACCGGGGCCTGCTGGTCGGTGGGGCTCTGCCTGGTCTGGCTGTGCACGGTCCAGCTGATCGCGGGGCCCTACGGGCTGGTCCCGGCGACGTCGGTCCAGTCGGTGGTCAAGCACGTGCTGTTCCTCCTGGCCGCGACGGCGTTCCTGGTGCCCGCGGTGTTCGGTGACCCTGAGGCCGGGTGGCGCCGGGTCGCCACCCACCCGGTCCTGCAGTGGCTCGGGCGGGTCAGCTACGGGATCTTCCTGTGGCAGGTGCTGGTGATCACGCTGGTCCGGCGC
>JBKPQU010000381.1:0-4468 GCA_046734255.1 Actinomycetota bacterium | reverse complement strand
GCACCAGACCGACCAGGGGCATCCGTTCCGCCGCCAGCCGGTCGACGAAGTAGGACGCCTCGCGCAGCGCGTCCGGTTCCGGTGCCGCGACCACCACGAACGCCGTCCCGTCGTCCTGCAACAGCCGGTACGTCGCCTCCGCCCTGGCCCGGAAGCCGCCGAACACCGTGTCCAGCGCGCCCACGAGCGTCTGGATGTCGAGCAACACCTGGCTCCCGAGCAGCTTGTTCAGCACACCGAGCGCACCGCCCATGGCGGCGGAGAACACCCGCATGTACGCGCGCCCGCCTGCCCGCGCGGGCGAGGTGAGGATCCTGATCAGCCGCCCGTCGAGGAACGAGCCCAGCCGCTGCGGGGCGTCGAGGAAGTCCAGGGCGGAGCGGCTGGGCGGTGTGTCGACGACGATCAGGTCCCAGGCGTCCTCCCCGGCCTCCGCCTCGGCGTCCGCCCGCGCCCGCAGCTGCCCGAGCTTCTCCATCGCCATGTACTCCTGCGTGCCGGCGAAGGAGCTGGACATCGCCTGGTAGAACGGGTTCTCCAGGATCTGGCGGGCCTTGTCCGGCGGGGCGTGCGCCTCGATCACCTCGTCGAAGGTCCGCTTCATGTCGAGCATCATGGCGTCCAGCCGGCCGCCCTTGGACTCGTCCACCCCGGTCACCGGGCGGGGGGTGTTGTCCAGCTCCAGCAGCCCCATCGACTGGGCGAGCCGGCGTGCGGGGTCGATGGTCAGGACGACGGCGCGCCGTCCGCGCTCGGCCGCGCGCAGGGCGACGGCCGCCGCGACCGTCGTCTTGCCCACCCCGCCGGCGCCGCAGCAGACCAGGATGCGCGTGGCCGGGTCGTCCAGCAGGGCATCCACGCGGAGGACGGCCGCCCCCTGGGTGGCCCGGGCTCGCGGGCTCACGCCAGGCCCTGCTCGCGCAGGCGCTGCGCCAGCTGGTAGAGCGCGCCCAGGTCGATGCCCCCGGCCAGCGCGGGCAGCTCGTACATCGGGCGCTCGAGCTGCCGCAGGGTCCGCCTCTCCTGGTGTTCCAGCGCCACGCGTTCGCCGTGCTCACCGGCCTCGTCGAGCAGCCCGACGGCCAGCTGCGCTAGCCGCTGCCTGCCGCCGGCCGAGCGCCCGCCCAGACCTGCGACGGCCAGGCTCGCCTCCACCTGGTCGGCGTCCAGGCGGCCCTTGACCGCGTCGGCGAGCTCCCGCCGGCCGAGCACCGGGTCCCGCACGAGGTTGACCACGATGCCGCCGACCGGCAGCCCCGCCGCGCGCAGTTCCTCGACGCCGTCCACCGTCTCCTGGACCGGCATCTCCTCCAGCACCGTGACCAGATGGACTACGGTCTGCGGAGAGCGCAGCAGCCCCATGATCGAGCCCGCCTGGTTGCGTATCGGCCCCACCTTGGCCAGACCGACGACTTCCTCGTTGACGTTGAGGAACCGCGTGATCCGCCCGGTGGGTGGCGCGTCCAGCACGACGGCGTCGAAGGCCGGACCGCCGTTGCTCCGCCGCCGCACCGCCTCGTAGACCTTGCCGGTCAGCAGGACGTCGCGCATCCCCGGCGCGACCGTCGTGGCGAAGTCCACCGCGCCCATTCGCTCCAGCAGCTTGCCCGCGCGGCTCAGGTGGTAGAAGAGGTCGAGGTACTCCTGGAACGCGGCCTTGGGGTCCACCGCCAGCCCGAACACCTCGCCGCCTCCGGGCGCCACCGCCAGGTGCCTTTCGTCGTAGGACAGCGGTGGCGTGTCGAACAGCGCGGCGATCCCCTGCCGCCCCTCGACCTCGACCAACAGGCTGTGCCGGCCACCGGCGGCCAGCGCCAGCGCCATCGCGGCCGCGACCGTCGTCTTGCCGGTCCCGCCCTTGCCGGTGACGATGTGCAGCCGGACGCCCTGCCAGTGGCTGTCCTGCGTCTTCGTCCTGCGGGCCGGCATGACCGCAGGGTAACCAGCAGGGCCCGCGCGCGCGTTCGGAGCGAGGACGCCGAGGCCACCAAGATCGTCGACGCGCGGCGGCATCGTCACTAGGCTGCGGTCATGCCGCAGTGGGAGTACGCCACGGTGCCGCTGATCGTCCACATGACCAAGCAGATCCTCGACCAGTGGGGCGAGGACGGGTGGGAGCTGGTCCAGGTCGTGCCCGGCCCGGACGGGCAGGGGTTGGTCGCCTACCTGAAACGGGCCCGCTCGTGAGCGGCCGGGTGATGCAGCGGCTGGCCGAGCTGGGACTGGAACTGCCGCCGGTCGTCGCTCCAGTGGCCGCCTACGTCCCGGCCGTGCTGGACGGCGACCGCGTGTGGACGGCCGGCCAGGTCCCGATCGTGGACGGCGCGCTGCCGGTGACCGGGAAGGTCGGTGTCGGCGAGGGCCTGGTGTCGCCGGAACGCGCGAACGAGATGGCCCGGATCTGCGCGCTGAACGCGCTCGCGGCCGTGGCTTCGGTGATCGACGACCTGGACCGGATCGTCCGCGTCGTCAAGGTGGTCGGCTTCGTCGCCAGCGCCCCGGACTTCACCGGCCAGCCGGCAGTCATCAACGGCGCCAGCGAACTGCTCCAGGCCGTGCTCGGTGACCTGGGGCAGCATGCACGCAGCGCGGTCGGTGTCGCGGCGCTGCCGATGGACGCGCCGGTCGAGGTGGAGATGGTGGTCTCCTTCCGCTGACCGCGCGGCAGTTCCTCGACCGGCCGGCGGGATTGAGGGTGGCGGCCTCAGGGCCGGCGAACCTGCACCGGCATCGTCTCTCGGAGCACCCCGGTGACCAGGCGGCCCAGCAGGTCGAGGACCTGCTCGGGCACCGACGCCGCCAGGTCGGACCGGACGTCGGCGACGACGCGGGATGCGAGCGCCATGGCGGTCTCAGCGGCCTCGGTGGTGATCCGGGTCAGCACCGCCGCCGACAGGCCGGCGTCCAGGAGCTCGTTGGCGGCCGCGACGATGTCCGCGCTGGCGAAGATGCGCCCGCCGGACTCGCGGAGCACCCCCAAGCCGAGCCAGCGGGCCGGCAACTCCGGCATCTCCCCGACGAGCCAGTACAGCGACTCGGCGTCGACCTCCCGGCGGTGCCGGGCGTTCGGCGGCTGCTGCTGCCCGGTGGCCCAGGTGAGCAGCACGCCGTCCTCGCCGAGGCTCTCCCCGCGGCTGGCGGCGTCCGCGATCAGCCGCAGCGGGACGCCGACCTCGCGCAGCCGCCGGATCTGCAGCAGGCGCGCCAGGTGGTAGCCGTCGTAGACCGCCGAACGGCCCTGCCGGAGGGGCGGCTGGAGCAGCCCCCGTGACTGGTAGGCGCGGACGTTGCGCGCGGTCATCCCGGCGGCATCCGCCAATTCGTCAAGTGAGTAGGTGAAAGAGTCCCTGTCCCCCATGGCTCATCCCCGTGCCCTTCCCCGTGTGTTCCCCGAGTGGACTCGGAAGTGGCATGGGGCGTCCGGACGCCATGCCGACAGGTGTGCCGGTGCCTTGCCACGTCTGCGCCCAGCACGTTACTGGCAGATCACCCCATCACGTCCATCCCTGACCCGCATTCCGAGGCGGCCGGGAGGCCAGGGCATAACATCGGTGAGTGATCCGCGACTTCCCGTTGCCTTCGGGGCTGCAGGAGCGGTTCGCCCGGCAGCTGGCCAGGACCGAGGGGGCCGCGGACGCGGATCCGGCAGGGGCGGGGGAGTTCGACGACGTGCCGGTGCGGCCCGCCGCCACCGTCCTCCTCCTGCGCGAGGGCAACCACGAACCCCCGGGCGGCGGCCTCGAGGTGTTCATGGTCCGCCGCTCGGCGGGGATGGTGTTCGCCGCCGGCATGCACGTCTTCCCGGGCGGGGCTGTGGACGACGCGGACGCCGATCCAGCGATCACCTGGTTCGGGCCGCCCCCGCAGGAGTGGGCCGTGGCGCTGGCGGCGGAGTCCGGGCTGGCGCGCGCGCTCGTGGTGGCCGCCGTCCGGGAGACCTTCGAGGAGTGCGGTGTGCTGCTCGCCGGGACGTCGGATGCGCATCTCGTGCAGGACGTGAGCGGGCCCGGCTGGGAGCAGGAGCGGGCCGACGTCGCATCCGGCCGCCTGGGGCTCTCCGAGGTGCTGGGCCGGCGTGGGCTGGGCGTGCGGGCCGACCTGCTGCGGCCCTGGGCTCACTGGATCACCCCGCCGGGAGAGCCCCGGCGGTTCGACACCCGGTTCTTCGTCGCCGCCGCGCCCGCCGGGCAGGCCCCCCGGCACGTGGCGGGCGAGGCCGACCAGTCGGGCTGGGTCTCGGTCGCCACCGTCCTGCGTGAGCACGCCGCCGGACGGGTCGGGCTCCTCCCGCCGACCCAGGTCTGCCTCGAGGACGTCGCCGCGTTCGGGGGCGTCGCGCCGGTTTTGGCCACGGTACGGCGCCCGCGTGCGGTGATGCCGCGGCCGGTGCGGGTCGAGGACGGCGAGGTCGCGCTTCGCGTGGAGCTGGACGGCGCCGCCGACGATCGGCCGCCGTCCGGATGAGCAC
>JBKPQU010000380.1:0-2864 GCA_046734255.1 Actinomycetota bacterium | reverse complement strand
GTTCCAGTGCGAGCCCGGCGCTCTGGAAGTACGTCGGATGCTTCGTCTCCGGATAGACCCCGATATCATGGCCGAGTTCGCGGGAGAGGCGCCGGCGGAGCTGGAGCAATTCGGTGAACGTGGGCACCTCGTACCGGCCGTCGTGCACCGTGTTGGCTTGGCGGATCCGAGGGAAGCGCTCGATCGCGCGTAGGGTCCTCAGCTCGTCGAGAGTGAAGTCCTCGACGAACCATCCGGTGACTGTGGCGCCGTCCACGGCCTTCACGGTCTTGCGTAACGTGAAGGCCGGATGGTCACGGACGTCGGTGGTGGCGCCTAGTTCAGGCTCATGGCGGCAGACCAGAACTCCGTCCTTGGTCGCCACCAGGTCGGGCTCCAGGAAGTCCGCGCCGAGCCGGGCCGCAAGCTCGTAGGCCGCCAGGGTGTGTTCGGGCCGGTATCCGGACGCTCCTCGATGCGCGATGACGACGGGCAGGCTTCGGCGTCGCCCACTCGCCGGGCTGACGCACCTGGTCAGCGTGGCGATGTCCAGGGCTGCAGCGTTCACCAGCACGTGCCCTTCTCCCGAATCCCTTCCAGGAAAGCGAGGTCGGGTGTCGGCAGGATGGACGTGCGGGGAATGGGACGTGGCGAGTGCGCAATGCCTCTGCACCTGGAAGCCGAGTTGGGCGACCGACGCCGTGCCCGAACCCGGGCAGCTCTGGCCGGTCATGAGCCAGCCGCCATGTTGGGTCGACGGCTGGGGGTTAAGAGCACCTAGTCAGTGGAGGGACTGGGATCACTCGGCCAGCGTGAGCAGCGGCTTTCCCTTCTCCACGACGTAGGTGGCGAGCTCGGCGGCGTTGCCGCTGCCGACGTTCCTCACCGCGTGGACGACTCCGGCCGGGACGGTCAAGGCCTCGCCGGCGTTGAACGTCTTCGGCGGCTGTCCCTCGATCTGGTACTCCAGCGAGCCCTCGAGGACGTAGATGATCTCTTCACCCGGATGTGTGTGCTTGACTAATGGCGCTTCCGGGCCGATGTCGACGCGCGACTGGACGAGTTCACGTCCGGGGACGCTGAGGTCCTGCCGCTGTAGATCGGTGCGCCAGAGTCCCGGCGCCTGCTGCACGGCCCCACGACTCGCGCCGCTACCCCGGTCCTCGGTCGTACCCATCGTTGCCTCCCTGGGGTTGTGGGTTGAGATGACGGTGTCGCAACCAGTGCATCTCATAGCAGATAGGAAAGGGGGCGCAAGGGTGCCCCCGGCTGCACTCGGATCCGGGACGGCGGCTTAGTGCTACGCGTCCCATGCGTGAGTCACTGCGGGAACTGGCTGGAGGCCGCGGCGAACAGGGTGTACCGGTTGCCGTGGGTCGGGTACTTCCCGAGCATGCCGTCGATCACCTCACGCGGCGTGCTGGACGTGGCCACGGTTTGGTCGAAGTCCTCGATGTAGCGGCGGGATTGGTCGAGTATGCGCGTGGCGTCGTCGTCTGGCGCGTCGGGATCCTTGTGCCCGGTGATGATCGTGGACGGCCTTAGGGTGGCCACCGCGTCCAGGGAGGCCAGCCACGCCTGACGTGAGTCAGGCGTGGAGTTCCAGAGCCACATGTGGATGTTGTTGTAGGCGATGTCGCCGGAGCAGATGGCCTGCAGGTCCGGCACGTGCACGATCGTGGCGAGCACGCCGTCGGCGGCACCTATCGTGCGCAACAGCACGGGATGGCCTTCCAAGTCGAACTGCTGCGAGCCGGTCAGGACCGGTACCGCGGGGGACGGCGAGAGTTGCCCGGCGAACCAGGAGTTCCAGCGCGCCATTGCTTCGGGGGTGGTCTGGCCGCGGGCCTGGTCGATGACCTGCTGATCGCAGGACATCAGCTGCGCATCGGGGAAGGCGTCCAGCACTGGCCCGGCTCCGAAGAAGTGGTCAAAGTGACCATGGGTTACGAAGATCGCCTGGGGGCGCTTGCCGGTGTCCCGCACCCACGCTGCCAGCCGCTCTCCTTCGCTCGTGGTCAGCAGCGCGTCGACCAGGACGGCGTCGCGGTCTCCGGAGAGCAGGATCGAGGTGCTGGCCGGCCAGGTGGCAGGGGCGCTGTCATCCCATCCCGGGCCACCGGGTATCGGCTTGTACCCGCTGTTGAAAACGTCGATCGACAACGAACCGGCCATGCTGACTCCTTCACTCGACGACGCGCCGCGCCCTGCCACTGGATCCTGACGCTAGGCAATGGCTAGGGCCGGTGCCTAGGGTCAGCGGCCTACGGCGGCCCAGAACGAGGAGTGCCGTCTCGAGGCAAGATCAGTCATTGGCGCAGCGACCTGAACGCCGCCCGGATTTCGGTGGCGAATAGATCGGGCTCTTCCCAGGCGGCGAAGTGGCCGCCCCTGTCGACCTCGTTGAAGTAGATCAGGTTGGGGTAGACCTTCTCGGCCCAGCTGCGCGGTGCTTGGAAGATCTCGTCGGGGAACACTGTGAAGGCGACGGGGATCGTAACCTCCGGAGGAGCCTGGCCGGCCGCACGGGCTGTGGCTCGTCCGCCCTCCCAGTACATCCGCGCGGCTGGGGTCGCGCTGCTCGTCAGCCAGTACAACGTGATGTTGTCGAGGATGCTGTCGCGGGTGAGGCCGCCCGCGGGCCGGCCGTCGACAAAGGCTCGGGAGATCTTCTCATGGCTGTCCGCATCGTGGTCGAGCATCCAGGCCGCGTGACCTAGCGGCGTATCTGTGAGGGAGATGCCGATCGTCTGCGGTCGCGTCGACTGCTCCAGGAAGTAGCCGAAACCATTCGTCCTGAACGTGGTGACGGCGTCCAGCGCCGCGCGTTCATCGTCGGACTTCGCCGGGAGCCGCTCCGCGCCCGCGAGCGCCGATCGGAGCAA
>JBKPQU010000379.1:0-4822 GCA_046734255.1 Actinomycetota bacterium | reverse complement strand
CGCGACCCGCGGTGGTCACCGCCGCTCGATCAGGCCGCGCAGGAAGGCGGCCTGTCCCGCGTGCTGCAGGTCGTCGTTCAGCACGCTGACCAGGCGGACGCCCAGGGTCACCGGCGGATCCCAGGAGGTGTCGACGACGGCATCGAGGTCGTCGGCGGTCAGGCCGGCCAGGTAGCGCAGCGTCTGCTCGTGGACGGCGTCGTAGTAGGCGGTCAGCAGCTCCGCCGGCGCGACGACGGCCGCGACCTCGTCGGCGTCGTGCCCGTAGCCGGTGGCGCTCGCGTCGAACGGCAGGTCGAACCGCTTGGCCCAGCCGTCCGCCGTCCACGCCTGGTCGCGGCCGGCCACGTCGGCGATGTGGTCGTCCTGGATGCGGGTCAGGTGCCAGACCAGCCAGGCGACGGTGTTCGCCTCCGCGTCGGCGCGGAACGCCAGCTGCTCCGGCGACAGACCGTCGACGGCGTGGTGCACGGCGTTCCGGACGCGCCCGAACGCGTCCACCAGCAGCTCGGTCACGTTCATCGAAGGTGATCCGTCCCTTCCCCGCCGTCCCTCGCGCTGATCATGGGCGAAACGGTGGTTTGCGTCTCCGGAACCACCATCCTGCCCATGATCAGCGCGGGGCGCCGCTCGGGCCGCGGCGGGCCGCGGCGGCCCGGTGGACCTTCGGCTCTGTCTCGAAAGCGTCCTCCGGAGCAGGGTGCAAGAGCGGGAAGGGTGGGCGGCATCCAAGAAGGTGATCACGATGGCACGGAAGGCCCTGCTGGCCGCAGGTCTGGCCCTGGTGGGTGGCTACGCGCTGGGGGTGCGGCCCCGGCTGGTGCGCTGGGGGGCGACGGACGAGGAGCTGCGGCGACCGTTTCCGGGCGGCGACCTCATCCCCGGGGGTCGGCGCGGCGCCACGATGGCCGTGACGATCGACGGCCCGCCGTCCGAGGTGTGGCCGTGGCTGGTGCAGATGGGTGTCGATCGCGCCGGTTGGTACAGCTGGGACCGCCTCGACAACTTCGGACGCCGCAGCGCCGAGCGCATCCACCCCGAGTGGCAGGCGATCGCCGTCGGCGACCACCTGACTGCCATGCCCGACGGCAGCGAGTGGTGGGAGGTGGCGGCGCTGGAGCCGGAGCGCTTCCTGTGCCTGCGCATGTCGCTCGACCTGCGCGGTCGCCCGTTCGACCCGGCGGGACCCCGGCCGCGCTACTCCACCGACTCGACCTGGGCGTTCCTCCTGGACGAGCTGCCCGGCGGCCGGAGCCGGCTCGTCGTCAACGGCTACTGGTCGCTTCAGCCGCGGTGGCTGCAGCCGCTCGCGAGCGTCATCGTCCTGGAGCCCTCGCACTGGATCATGCAGATGCGCCAGTTCAGGAACCTCAGGCGGCACGTCGAGCAGGGCCCGGCAACCGCGGGGAGCATGCCGGCGCGGCTCAGACGGCCCGGGTCGCCACCCAGAGCTCCTCGGCCGGCCAGCGCACCGCCCAGTCGGGGGACACGATCTCGTAGTACTCGTGCGGCGCCGCGCCGGGCGGGGCATACAGCTCGTGCATCGCCTCGACGACGAAGCCGTGACCGCGCAGGATCCGGATCCAGTCGCCGTGTGACGGGTGGAACTCCACGCCCCCGCCGGGCCAGCGGATGCGATAGGTCTCCCGCTGGCCGCGCAGCAGCTGCTCGCGCGCGATGCCCTCCTCCGACGGCACGCACATGGCGGACAGCAGGCTGTTGGTCAGGAACACCAGCCGCCCACCGGGGCGCAGCAGCCGCGCTGCCTCGCCGACCCACCGCTGCGGGTCGCACCACGCCGCGGCGCCGTGCTCACTGATCACGACGTCGAAGCACTCTGCGGCCAGCGGTACGGCCTCGGCGTCGGCCTCGATCAGCGGGAACACCGGACCGTAGGTCCGCTGGCAGCGGCGCGCGGTCTCCAGCTGGGCGGCGGTGAGGTCGAGGGCCACGACGCGAGCGCCCTGTCGGGCCAACCAGGCCGACAGGTAGGCCGTTCCGCAGGCCAGCTCCACGACGTCCAGCCCCGAGACCGCGCCGAGCACGTCGAGGTCGCGCTCAGGGACGCCGAACAATCCCCAGACCACCTCGTCGCTGCACCAGGCGCGATCGGCGTCGTTCCCGGTGAACTGCTCGTTGAGCATCGTCCAGAGCGCGCGATGGTACGCGACGTCCTCGGTCCTGCCGGGATCAACCACTCTCGACCACGTCTCAGCCGCCCACCAGCCGCAGGCCGGTGATCCTGTTCCCGTCCACGCGCGCCTCCGCCGTCCCCCGTCGCCGGTCGTCGCCACGACCGCGTACCTGCCACGTGACCGTGCCCCCGATCACCTGATGCCGGGTGAGGTCGACCGTCACCTCGCCGGTGAGACGGTCGAGCACGCCCGAGGTCACCCCCGCCGCGTGCGCCAGGTGGGCCTGCACTGCATCGGCGTCGCCCCTGCGCCACGCATCCTCGAAGTCCAGGGCCGCGAGGAACGCCGTGGCCTGCGCATCACCGTGCTCGATCAACCGGCGGAGGAAGCCCGGTTCGCGGTCCAGCTTGGAGGCCGCGCTCAACCTCAGATCCAGCTCGATGATGCGCACCACGATCTGCTTGTACCGCCCGGGTTTCAGCCAGCCCTCGTCGAGGAGCTGGTCGATCTTCTCGATGACGCTCAGCTCCTGGTACAGGGAGAGGTTGCCCGCGAGCCCGTTGCGGCGGTCCGCGATCTCGGCAGCCGACTTGGGCTCGGTGTCGATGCGCTGCGGGTTGATCTGGATCACCCACAGCTCGTCCGGGTGGGCGTCGGTGAGGGCCTTGACCGGTGGGTTCTGGGAGAACAGCCCGTCCCAGAACAGGTCCCCGCCGACGTTGACGGCGCGGAACAGCGTGGGTATGGCAGCCGACGCGAGGATCGTGTCGGCGGTGATCCGGTCCCGCCGGCTGTCGAACGTCCTGAACTCGCCAGACAGCACGTCCACGGCCCCGATCAGGAGCAGCGGCCATCGTTCGTCGGCGTCGGGGTGAATCGCGTCGAAGTCCACCCGGCGGTTGAGTAGCCGCCGGAACTCCTGCTCCGCCGCGCCCGGGAAGGGTGTGGTGTACGGGCTCACGGCCGGCATCGCGACGACGTCGGCCCACGCGGCGGCCGACGTGACCCAGCTGTTGACCCACCGTTCGACCGGCGCCGTCGCCGAATTGTCGGCCCAGAACTCGCGGAGCAGCCTTTCGGCCCGGCCGGGGTCGCCCGCAACGAGCGCCGTCCAGGCGAGCAGCGCGCAGATGGCGCCGCCCGACGTGCCGCTGAGCGCGACGACCTCGCGGTCCTTCAGCGCGTCCCGCCGGAACAGCCGCCCGAGCACCCCCGCGGTGAACGCGGTGTGGCTGCCCCCGCCCTGGCAGGCGATCGCGACCCGTCTCGGTGCCTCCGATGCAGCCACCCGCTCCTCGCTCATACGCCTCGACGTTAGACCACGATTCCCCCCTGCCCGGCCAGAAGGTGCCTCCGATGATTTGCCCGGTTAGTCTCACGAGCGTGACCATCCGGCTGGGGTACCAGATCCCGAACTTCACCTACCCGAGCGGCGTCGACCGGCTGTTCGACACCGTGGTCGCCCAGGCGCGCGAGGCGGAGGCATCCGGCTTCGACACGGTCCTGGTGATGGATCACTTCTACCAGTTGCCGGGCATGGGATCGGCGGACAACCCGATGCTCGAGTGCTACACCACGCTGGGCGCGCTGGCGACGGCCACGTCGTCCATCCAGCTGTCGGCCCTGGTCACGGGCAACACGTACCGGAATCCCCCGATGCTGGCCAAGACCGTGACCACGCTGGACGTCGTCAGCGGAGGCCGCGCGATCCTCGGCATCGGCGCCGGTTGGTTCGAGAAGGAGCATCACGAGTACGGGTATGAGTTCGGGACGGTTGCGCAGCGGTTCCAGCGGCTGGAGGAGGCGCTGCAGATCATCGGGCCGATGCTGCGCGGGGAGGCTCCCACATTCGCGGGGGAGTGGTATCGGGTCGAGAACGCGCTGAACAACCCGCGCCTGCGGCCGACGATTCCGATCATGCTCGGGGGCGGCGGGGAGCAGAAGACGTTCCGCCTGGCCGCGCTGTTCGCCGACCACATGAACGTGATCTGCGACCGGGAGGACATCCCGCGCAAGGTCGCCGCCCTGCGGCAGCGGTGCGAGGAGGCCGGTCGCGACCCGGCGAGCCTGGCCACGAGCTACCTGGCCTTCGTGGTCATGGTGGAGACGGAGCAGCAGGCGGAGGCGGTTCGCGAGCGGGTGCCGCCGGACCGGCGCGGCCGGGTCTTCGCCGGCACTCCCGACCAGGTGGCCGAGGCTCTGCAGAAGGACGTCCTCGACCAGGGGATCGGCGGCCTGACCATCAACATGGTCTTCAACGGCCACGAGCCCGGTGTCGTCGCCACGGCGGGTCGGACCCTGCGGCCGCTCGTCGACTGACCCCCGATCGGCTGATCGATCGGCCGGCCCGTCCTGGCCGCTGCCGTCGGCACTCCGCGACCCGGACCGCAGATTCCGCAGCTACCGTGTATCGGTGACTCTGATCTTGATCGGGTTACTCGGCGGGTTGATCACGGGTCTGTCGCCCTGCATCCTGCCGGTCCTGCCGGTGGTCTTCCTTGGCGGCGCGCAGGGCGCGCGCAGGAACCCCTCGGCCGGCACCGATCGGACGGGTACACGGCCCTACCTCGTCGTGCTGGGGCTCGCGGTGAGCTTCAGCCTCTTCACGCTGTTCGGCTCGGTCATGCTCTCGGCGCTGCACCTGCCGGACGACGTCATCCGCTGGCTGGGGCTCACCGTGCTGGTCC
>JBKPQU010000378.1:0-3572 GCA_046734255.1 Actinomycetota bacterium | reverse complement strand
GTGCCGAGCCCACCATCGAGCCACCCACCACCGCGCTCCCGAGCCGGCGTTCGCGCCGGGCCGCGGACGTTCCGGCGGCCACCGGCAAGGCGGGCCGGAACCTTCCGGTGGCGATCGGCGTCGGAGTGGTGCTCGGTGCGGTGGCGCTGGCTGCGCTGCTCACCCGCAAGGAGGCCTTCGTCGGCCTGGCCTCGCTGGCGATCGTGGTGGCCGCCTGGGAGATCAGCGTCGCCTTCTCGGCGAAGCAGGTCGTCGTCCCCGTGATCCCGCTCGCCGTCGGCTCGCTCGGCATGCTGGTGTCGGCGTACGTCGCCGGCGAAGAGGGGCTGCTGGTCTCGTTCACGCTGACCGCATTCGGCATGCTGCTGTGGCGGATCATCGACGGCCTCGAGGGTGCGGTCCGGGACGTCGCGGCGAGCGTGTTCGCCGCCGCGTACCTGCCGTTCCTCGCGGGCTTCGCCCTGCTCATGCTGGCCCAGACCGACGGCCGGTTCCGGGTGCTGACCTTCCTCGCTGTCTGCGTCGCCAGCGATGTCGGCGGCTACGCCGTGGGCTCGCTGGCCGGGCGCCACCGCCTCGCACCGACGATCAGCCCGAAGAAGTCGTGGGAGGGCCTCTTCGGCTCCGGGCTGGCGTGCCTGATCGTCGGCGGCCCGATGGTGATGGTGCTGCTCGGCGGGACGTGGATGGCCGGCGCCCTGCTCGGCATCGCGATGGCGATCACCGCGACGCTAGGCGACCTCGCGGAGTCCCTGCTCAAGCGTGACCTGGGGATCAAGGACATGGGCTCGCTGCTGCCCGGTCACGGCGGCGTGATGGACCGCCTCGACTCGTTGCTGATCAGCGCGCCGATCGCGTACCTGCTGCTCACCTGGATGGTCCCGCCCACCTGAGGCGCCCGGCGCCGCGTGCGAGACTGGCCGGGCCATGCCCACCTCCCCGCTGCCGGACATCTCGCGCCGTGGCCGGCGGCCCGCCCCACCGCGGCACCTCGCCGACCTGACCCCCGAGCAGCGGCGTGAGGCGGTCGGCGAGCTCGGCGAGCCCGCCTTTCGCGCGCGTCAACTCGCCGTGCACTACTTCGGCCACCTGCTCGAGCCCGGCGCGCAGGCCGCGGCGGGGATGACCGACCTACCCGCCGCCAGCCGGACCCGGCTGTCCGAGCAGCTGCTGCCCGCCCTGCTGACCCCGATCCGCCGGCAGGAGTGTGACGACGGCGGAACGGTGAAGGCGCTGTGGCGGCTCTTCGACGGCGCGCTGGTGGAGAGCGTCGTCATGCGCTACCCGGACCGGATCACCGTTTGCGTGTCCAGCCAGGCGGGATGCGGGATCGGCTGCCCCTTCTGCGCCACGGGCCAGGCCGGGCTGACCCGGAACCTGTCCTGCGCCGAGATCGTCGAGCAGGTCGTCGCCGCGGCCCGCGCCGCGGCGCGGGGCCAGTTGGGGCCGGAAGGGCGGCCCGGTGAGCGGCTGAGCAACGTCGTGCTCATGGGCATGGGGGAGCCGCTGGCGAACTACCCGGCCGTGGTCGCCGCGCTGCACCGGCTGACCGACCCCGCGCCCGACGGCCTCGGGCTGTCCGCGCGAGGGATCACGGTGTCGACGGTGGGTCTCGTCCCGGCTGTGGACCGGCTGGCCGCCGAGGGCCTGCCGGTGACGCTGGCGCTGTCCCTGCACGCCCCCGACGACCCGCTGCGCGACGAGCTCGTCCCGGTGAACACGCGGTGGCAGGTCCCCGAGGCGCTGGACGCGGCCCGGCGCTACTTCGACGTGACCGGACGGCGGGTCAGCATCGAGTACGCGCTGATCCGCGACGTGAACGACCATGCCTGGCGGGCGGACCTGCTCGGCCGGCTGCTGACCGAACGCGGTCGCGGCTGGGTGCACGTCAACCCGATCCCGCTCAACCCCACCCCGGGATCGCGGTGGACCGCGAGCACCCCCGCGGCGCAGCAGCAGTTCGTGGCGGCGCTGCGGGCGCACGGCATCCCGACGACGGTCCGGGACACGCGCGGGCGGGAGATCGACGGTGCCTGCGGACAGCTGGCCGCGACCGCCACGGCCGATTGACAGCCAATTGATACAGCAATAGCCAGATCGTTTGTCCTGTTGGTACGGTTCCGAGCGCGGTTCCGCGCCCGCCGACGTCGCCGAGGGTGAGCCGGCCGGGACCGACTGCACACCGCTGCCAAATGTCGGGCACAATTGGCCGCGTGAGCGACACCTTTCCGCGCGCCCGCCGCTTCGCAAAGGGCTATGACGTCGACCAGGTCGAGACCTTCCTGGCTCGCGCCCGAACGGCTTACGAGGAGAACGGCCGCGGCCCGGCGATGACGTCCTGGCACGTACGCACGGTCGGGTTCGACCTGGTCCGCGGCGGCTACGACGTCGATGCCGTCGACGCCGCCCTCGATCGGATCGAGGACGCCTTCGCGCGCCGCGAGAAGCAGCGCGGGGAGGAGCGCAACGGGCCGTCCGCATGGCAGAGCCAGCTGCGCACCCAGGAGCAGTCGTTGCGCGCCCAGCTGGCCCGCCCCGACGGGCAGCGTTTCCCAACGGGCAACGGCATGGAGCTCACGTACGACATCTCCGCCGTGGACGAGCTGTGCCGCCGGGTGGAGGACTCCTTCGCGATGGGGCAGCCACTGCCGCCCGACGTCGTCCGGCTCGCGGTGTTCAAGAGCCGCCGCGGCTCGCGCGGCTACCGGGAGGCCTCTGTCGACGCCTTCCTCGACCGGGTGGTCGAGCTGCTGGTCGTGCAGACCGTCTGAGGCGCGAGCACGTCTTCCCTGTCCGCCCGCCCACGGGCGACGATGCCCACATGACCATCCAGCGCAACGGCTCCTATGACGACGCATACCGGCGCAGCCTCAACGACCCGGAGGGCTTCTGGGCCGAGGCCGCCACCGCGATCGACTGGATCCACCCGCCGACCCGGGTGCTGGACGACAAGCAGGCCCCGCTGTACCGGTGGTTCCCCGACGGCGTGCTGAACACCTGCTACAACGCCCTCGACCGACACGTGATCGGCGGGCGCGCAGACCAGGCGGCGCTGGTCTACGACTCACCGGTGACCTCGACCCAGCGCACGTACACCTACGCCCAGCTGCTCGAGCTCGTCGCGGCGTTCGCCGGGGGGCTGCGTTCCCTGGGCGTCGAACGCGGAGACCGGGTGGTCATCTACCTGCCGATGATCCCCGAGGCCGTGGTGGCGATGCTCGCCTGTGCCCGGATCGGTGCCGTGCACTCGGTGGTCTTCGGCGGCTTCGCGCCCGCGGAGCTGGCCGCGCGGATCGACGACGCCCGGCCCAAGGTGATCGTGTGCGCGTCCTGCGGGATCGAGCCGACCCGGACGGTCCCCTACAAGCCGATGGTCGACGCCGCGATCGCCCTGGCCAGGCACACGCCGGAGCACTGCGTCGTCCTGCAGCGTCCGCAACTGCCCGCCGAGTTGGGCGAGCGGGACCTGGACTGGTCGTTGGTGGCCCGACGCGGCGCGGCCGATCCCGCCGAGTGCGTGCCCACCGGCGCCACCGACCCGTTGCTGTCTCTTATACACATCTGACGCTGCC
>JBKPQU010000377.1:0-5958 GCA_046734255.1 Actinomycetota bacterium | reverse complement strand
CCGCGGGGCCACCGTCGGCGCGGGCGTCGATCACCCGGCCGCCGGCGGCGCGCAGCGCGGCCAGCCCCTCGTGATGCACGCTGGCGGCGGTGAGCACGGACGTCACCTGGGCACCCCGGGCGGCCAGTCGAGCACCCGCCCACAGAGCATCCCCGCCGTTGTTGCCCGCACCGACGAGCAGGACGACGCAGCGCCCGGAGACCCGCCCGCGGCGCTGCCGCAGGTGCCGGGCGCACACGGCGGCCAGACCCGCCGCGGCGCGCTGCATCAGCGCTCCGGCCGGCAGGCCGCCGATCACCTCCCCCTCGGCGCGCCGGAGGTCCTCGACGGCGTAGGCGTCGACGGTGGCGCCCTCGGCGTCGAGGACGTCCGGATGGTGCGGGCGCGCGCTCACGGGCCGGCCTCGGCGAGGCTCCCGGCGGAGGCGCCGTCCGAGCCGGGGGTCGCGGCCGGCGGGACGCCGGCCTCGGCGATCACCACGGCGCTGGCCACCCCCGCGTCGTGGGACATCGAGACGTGGAACCGCTCGATCGACAGCGCCGCGGCCCGCGCCGCGACCGTGCCGGTGACCACCAGGTGCGGGCGGCCGTCCGGGGTCCGGCGCACGGTGACGTCGGTCCAGCTCAGCCCGACCGGCGCGCCCAGGGCCTTGGCCAGAGCCTCCTTGGCGGCGAACCGGGCGGCGAGGCTGGTGGTGCTGAGCTCTCGCTCGTCCTCGGTGAACAACCGCTCGCGGAGCCGGGGAGCTCGCTGCAGCTGGCGGGTGAACCGCTCGACGTCCACGACGTCGATCCCCACTCCCACGATCACGTGCCGAGCGTTTCACACCGGGCCTGCGCCTGCGAGCGCCGATGCGCCGAGCGGTATCCGACGGCCCGCGGGTGCCGTAGACCCTGCGATGCCGTGATCCGGCACGGCTTCCGGCACGGGATACTGCCGCGGTGGGCGAGGTGGCCGAGCGGCTGGAGGGACCGCGGACCGTGCTGGTCCGGCTGTCGCCCGAGCACGCCCAGCCGCTGCGCGCGATCCGGGCACAGCCCGAGGTCGCGCGTTGGTGGCACGACGACGACGCTTTCCCGCTCCACGACGAGCCCGACGCGGTCCGCTACACGGTGCTGTGCCGCGACCCGGCGTCGTCCGACGGCGTCGACCCCCGGCCGCGGGGCATGGTGCAGTTCGCCGAGGAGGACACCCCGGAGTACCGGCACGCGGGCATCGACATCTTCCTCGACCCCGCCCTGCACGGGCGCGGCTTCGGTCGGGAGGTGGTCGGCGTCGTCGCCGCGTACCTGGTCGACGTCCTCGGCCACCACCGGCTGACCATCGACCCCGCCGCGACGAACGCCCAGGCGATCGCCTGCTACACCGCGGTCGGTTTCCGGCCGGTCGGCGTGATGCGCGAGTACGAGCTCGGCCCCGACGGCACCTTCCACGACGGCCTGCTGATGGACCTCCTCGCCGCCGAGCTCCGCCGTCCCGCCTGAGCCCCGCGTCGACCCGCGTGAGCGCCGCCTCGACCCGCCTGACTGCCGCTCGCCCCGCACCGCCGTCGCCCACAACCGCGCCCACTGTGCGGCGTTACGCCCATCCCTCACGCCCACGGTGTCACGCCGTGGGCATAGGTGAGCCACGGTGTCACGCCGTGGGCAAACGAAGGGGGGCGCGCGGCTACTCGACGGTGACGGACTTCGCCAGGTTGCGGGGCTGGTCGACGTCGAGGCCCTTGGCCGCGGCGAGCTCGCAGGCGAAGACCTGCAGGGGGACGACGGTGACCAGCGGCGCGAGGAGCGTCGGGGTCTGCGGGACCCGGATCACCTCGTCGGCGTACGGGACGACGTCGTCGTCGCCGTCCTCGGCGATCACGATGGTCCGCGCGCCCCGGGCGTTGATCTCCTGGATGTTCGAGACCACCTTCGCGTGCAGGGAGTCCCGGCCGCGGGGCGAGGGCACGATCACGAACACCGGCTGGCCGGGCTCGATCAGCGCGATCGGCCCGTGCTTGAGCTCCCCGGCGGCGAACCCCTCGGCGTGGATGTAGGCGAGCTCCTTCAGCTTCAGCGCGCCCTCCATCGCCACCGGGAAGCCGACGTGCCGGCCGAGGAACAGCACCGACCGGGTGTCGGCCATCCAGCGCGCCATCTGCCGCACCTGCTCCAGCCCGTCGAGCACCTTCTGGATCTTGTCCGGCATGGCCTGCAGCTGGCGGAGGATCTCGCCGACCTCGTCCGGGAACTTGGTGCCGCGCAGCCGGCCCAGGTACAGGCCGAGCAGGTAGCAGGCGGTGATCTGGGCGAGGAACGCCTTGGTCGACGCCACCGCGATCTCCGGGCCCGCGTGGGTGTACAGCACGGCGTCGGACTCGCGGGGGATCGTCGAGCCGTTGGTGTTGCAGACCGCCAGCACCTTGGCGCCCTGCTCGCGGGCGTGGCGTACCGCCATGATCGTGTCCATCGTCTCCCCGGACTGGGAGATCGCCACGACCAGGGTCTTCTCGTTCACCACCGGGTCGCGGTAGCGGAACTCGTGCGCGAGCTCCACCTCGCACGGGACCCGGCACCAGTGCTCGATCGCGTACTTCGCGACCATCCCGGCGTACGACGCCGTCCCGCAGGCGACGACCACGATCTTGTCCACAGCGCGCAGCACGGCCTCGTCGATCCGCAGCTCGTCCAGCACGAGCTGCCCGGAGGAGTCGGTGCGCCCGAGCAGCGTGTCGGCGACGGCATGCGGCTGCTCGTTGATCTCCTTGGCCATGAAGCTCGGGTAGCCGCCCTTCTCCGCGGCGGCGGCGTCCCACGTCACGCGATAGTGGCGGCCCTGCACCGGAGTACCGGAGAAGTCGGTGATCTCCACGCGGTCCGGGGTGATCGTCACGACCTGGTCCTGGCCGAGCTCGATCGCCTCCCGGGTGTGCCCGATGAAGGCCGCGACGTCGGAGCCGAGGAAGTTCTCCCCCTCCCCCAGCCCGACCACCAGCGGCGAGTTGCGCCGGGCGCCCACCACGGTCGCCGGGACGTCGGCCGCGACGGCGAGCAGCGTGAACGCGCCCTCCAGCCGGCGGGCGACCCGGCGCATCGCCTCGGCGAGGTCACCGGTCTCGGCGAAGGCCAGGGCCAGGAGGTGGGCGGCCACCTCGGTGTCGGTCTGGCTGGCGAACTGCACCCCGCGGCTGCGCAGCTCGGCCTGCAGGTCCGCGAAGTTCTCGATGATCCCGTTGTGGATCAGCGCCACGCTGCCCTGACCACCCAGGTGCGGGTGGGCGTTGATGTCCGTGGGGGCGCCGTGGGTGGCCCATCGGGTGTGCCCGATGCCGGTGGTCGCCTCCGCCGGCGGCTCGTCGTCCAGCGCCTCGTGCAGTCGGGCCAGCTTGCCGCTGCGCTTGGCCGTGACCAGCCCCCCGGCGGTCTGCAGGGCGACCCCGGCGGAGTCGTAGCCGCGGTACTCCAGCCGACGCAGACCCTCCAGGACGACGTCCAGGGCCTGCTTTCCGTGCTCGGGTGACCCCGCGTAGCCGACGATTCCGCACATGGCCGCCAGGGTAGTGGCCCCGGCCAGGTCAGGCGTCCCGTCTGGTCCGCAAGGGCGGCACCGGCAGAATGCGTCGTGTGACCCGCACGCCGGCAGGCCGGGAGGCATCCGCGGCCGCGCGCTCGTCCAGCCCAGCCACCGCCGACGGTGATGGCCGCGAGCCGGACGGGGCGCCGCACGCCCAGACCGGCGGGTCGCCGTTCGTCGAGCTGGACCGGGCCGACTGGAGCCGCCTGCGGCGCAGCACCCCGCTGACCCTCACCGAGGAGGACATCGCCCGCGTGCAGGGCCTGGGCGACCGGATCGACCTGCGCGAGGTCGAGGAGGTCTACCTTCCGCTGTCCCGGCTGCTCACGCTCTACGTGCGCGGGATCGAACGGCTGCGCGAGGCGACCACGACGTTCCTCGGTGAGTCATCGGACCCGACGCCGTTCGTGATCGGCATCGCCGGGTCGGTCGCCGTCGGCAAGTCGACGACCGCGCGCATCCTGCGCGAGCTGTTGTCCCGCGGCCCGGAGGCCCGGGGCGTGGAGCTGATCACCACGGACGGCTTCCTGCTGCCCAACGCCGAACTCGAACGCCGGGGCCTGATGCAGCGCAAGGGGTTCCCGGAGTCCTACGACCGGCGCGCCCTGCTGCGCTTCGTCACCGACGTGAAGTCCGGGATGCCCGAGGTGCGTGCCCCGGTGTACTCCCACCTCACCTACGACATCGTCCCCGGCGCCGAGGTGCTCGTGCACCGCCCGGACGTGCTGATCGTCGAGGGCCTGAACGTCCTGCAGCCGGCCCGGATCCGCTCCGACGGGCGGCAGGGCGTGGCGGTCAGCGACTTCTTCGACTTCTCCATCTACGTCGACGCGCGCACCGAGGACGTGCTCGGCTGGTACGTCGAGCGCTTCCTCCGCCTGCGCGAGACGGCGTTCAGCAACCCCGAGTCGTACTTCCACCGGTACGCCGACCTGACCGACGAGGAGGCGACGGCCCGGGCCGAGCAGATCTGGCACGACATCAACGAGCTCAACCTGGTCGAGAACATCCTTCCCACCCGCGGGCGCGCGACGCTCGTGCTGTCCAAGAGCGCCGACCACGCGGTGCGCCGGATCCAGCTGCGCAAGCTCTGATCGAGGGTCAGATCGCCTGGCGGCCGACCGACCGGCACTGGCGGGTCCCGCCCAGCCTCGACGTCGCGGGCGCC
The DNA here is from genome assembly GCA_046734255.1 of Actinomycetota bacterium. Classification (GTDB taxonomy): domain Bacteria; phylum Actinomycetota; class Actinomycetes; order Actinomycetales; family Kineosporiaceae; genus JBKPQU01. Next base: position 1,235 of record JBKPQU010000377.1, on the reverse strand, counting down.
TCGTCCGAACGGATCTTCTGCGCGAGCAGCTCGGTCAGGCCGAGCGTCATGCCGGTGGCGCGCGGGCACAGGACCGGGTCCCCGGTCGCCGCCGGGTCGGACCCCTCCGGCACGCCGGTCGGCGCCACCGAGCTGTCGACCGTCGGCGAGGTCGGGCCGATGGAGTTCTCCCCCGGCCCGACGCCGGCCACAACCAGGCCCGCGGCCATCACCGCGGCGACCGTGGCGCCGATCGCCGGCCACGGGTACTCCCGCCACGCCAGGCCGCTCCTGACCCGGACCGCCGCCGGCGCACCCCAGCCGCGGACGCTCGCAGGACCGCTGACCAGCCACGACAGGGCCCGTGACCACCGGGGCCGACCCTCGGCGCGGACCGCGGCCTGTACGCCCAGCCAGATCTCCTCCAGCGGGGCGGTGTCCACGTGCGCGGCGAGCAGCGCCTGGCAGGTCACACATGCCAGCAGGTGCTCCTCCAGCGACTCCGCGGCGTACGTGTCCAGGCCCCCCGCGACGTAGCTCGCGAGCACGTCGCCGGGGGCGTGCCGCGTCGCGTCGTACGCACTCATGCCCACCCGGCCATCAGCTCCTCCCGCAAGCGGATCCGGGCCCGATGCAGCCTGGTCTTCACCGTGTTCTCCGGGATGCCGAGCAGGCCCGCCGCCTCCCTCGTGGTCAGGCCGTCGACGATCGTGGCCTGGACGACGGCGCGCATCTGCGGTGACAGCCGCTCCAGCGCACCGGCGAGCGCGCCGAACTCCCCGCTGACCAGCAGCTGGTCCTCCACGCTCGGGACGCTGCCGAGGGCGGCCGCCAGGTCCTCCTCGGTGAGGTGCAGCGTGACCCGCCGGCGGCGCACGGCCGAGACCAGACGGCGGGCCGCGATCCCCCACAGCCAGGCGCCGACCTCGCCGTCCCCCCGCCACTGGCCCGCGCTTCGCCAGGCGGCGACGAACGTGTCCTGCAGGGCGTCGGCCATCACCTCCGGGTCGGCGCACCGGCGGCGCAGCCGGACCGACAGCCACGGCGCGTGCCGCTGGTAGAGGAGGCGCAGCGCGTTGTTGTCGCCGGCCGCGATCGCGGCGACGAGCTCACCGTCCCCGACCGTGCCGGACGGGTCGGGCGGCGTGGACGCGGTCCGGGGTTTCGGGGGGATCGGGGGCGGGTCAGGTGCGCGGTCGTCGAGCACACTGGCGTTTCGGGCCCCCGCCATCGTCACACCCTGCCCTGTCGCCGGG
>JBKPQU010000376.1:0-18811 GCA_046734255.1 Actinomycetota bacterium | reverse complement strand
GCCAGGAGGCTCGCGGATACGGTGACCAGCCACCGCGTCGGGATCGTCACTGTTTCGCCGCCGTCCGTGGGCGGCCCGGTGGCGCCGGTGGCCGGGGCGGCCGCGGGCGTCACGCCACCCGGCGCGCCGAGCACGACTGCCGGCTCGGGGCGGCAGCCGTCCGCACCGTGCGGACCCGCCGGGTCCACCAGCCGGCCGATCCCGGCCGTGGCCGGGTGGCGCGCACCGGCGGCGAACGCCCAGTCCAGCAGCGCAGCGGCCTGGTGCCAGGTGTTTCCCTCGGCATGGACGAGACTGACGACATAGCGGTGCCCGGCGCGCTGGGCGCTGCCGACGAAGGCTCCGCGGGCGAGCTCGGTGAAGCCGTTCTTCACCCCGGTCGCCCCGGGATAGTTGCGCAGCAGCCGGTTGTGGTTCTGGATCTCGAAACGCTTGCGGCGCTGATCGAACGCCGTGCCCGCGGCCGGGAACCGGTACCTGGTGGTGGCCAGGATCCTGGCGATCTGCGGGTCAGCCAGCGCCGCCCGGCCGAACAGTGCGAGGTCGTAGGCGCTGCTCACCTGACCGCGAGCGTCCAGCCCGCTGGTGTTGGCCGCGTGCGTGTCGCACGCCTGGAGCCGCGCCGCCTCCCCGTTCATCAGCGCAACGGTCGCCGTCGCTCCGCCGCCCAGAGCGGCGAGCGCGCTCGCGGCGTCGTTGCCGCTGCCGAGCAGCAGCCCGTACATGAGGTCCCTGACCGTGTAGCGCGAGCCGGGTACCAGCCCGACCTTGGTCCCGTCGATCGCCACGTCGGCGTCGACCGCCTGGTATTGCCGGGACGGGCTCAGCCGGGGGGCCAGGGTGATCGCGGTAAGGATCTTCAGGGTGCTCGCCGGAGCCAGCCGCAGGTGCGCGTTCGACGCAGCCAGCACCTCGCCGCTGTCGAGGTCGGCCACCAGCCAGGCGGTCGCGGTGATCCGCGGTGGCGGGGGAAGACCGGTCGCGACGCGGACGCCCGGCGCGGCCAGCTCCGCACCGCCGACAGTCGAGACGGGTGCGGCGGTTCCCGCGACGGCCGGGCCGCCCGCGTACAGCATCACCGAGGCGGCGATCGCCGTGCCGCGGGCCAGCAGCCGGAGGCGGGCGTGACGACCCGCCCGCCGGGCGACGGGGCTGCCGCTGGACACCGACGAAGGCTAATCCCGCCACCACCTCCCACGACCGGGATGGTCGGCAGCCGGGTCATCCGGCTTCATCCGACTTCGTCCGGCTTGGGGGTTGGGGGCGCGGGCCGCGCGGACGGTGGCTTACGGTGTGTCGCGTGATGTCTACCCCAGGTGAGAACCCCGCGGGCGCGCCGCAGGCCGCGGTGCGGCGAGCCCCCACCCGGGATCTGGTGGCCATCGTTCCGGCGGGGGGTGCCGGGACCCGGCTGTGGCCTCTGTCACGGCAGAGCAGGCCGAAGTTCCTCCTGGACCTCATCGGTACCGGACGCACGCTGCTCCAGCAGACCTGGGACCGGCTGGTCCCGATCACCGGGCCGGACGGCGTCATCCTGGTGACGGGGCTGCCGCACGCCGCGGCGGTCGCGGCGCAGCTGCCGGACCTGCCCGCGGACAACCTGCTCGCCGAACCCTCCCCGCGCGACTCCGCCGCGGCGATCTGCCTTGCGGCGGCGGTCGTCGAGCAGCGTCACCCCGGGACGATCGTCGGCTCGTTCGCCGCGGATCACCTGATCCGCGACGTGCCCGCGTTCCACTCGGTGATCGCCGAAGCGGTCGCCGTGGCGCGCTCGGACTACATCGTGGTCATCGGGATCGAGCCGGACCACCCGTCGACCGCCTTCGGCTACATCCTCACCGGGGACCCGCTGGACCTGATCGGCGCGCCCAGCGCCCGCACGGTCTGGCACTTCGCCGAGAAGCCGGACCCCGACACCGCGGTGAAGTACGTCGAGCAGGGCGGCTACCGCTGGAACGCCGGGATGTTCGTCGCCCGGGCGCGCGTGCTGCTCGCCGAGCTGGAGCGTCACCGCCCGGCGCTGCACGCCGGGGTGACCGAGCTGGCCCGCGTCTGGGACACCGACCGCCGCGAGGCCGCGCTCGCGGAGATCTGGCCGGGGCTGGAGGCCGTCGCGATCGACTACGCGGTCGCGGAACCGGCCGCCGCCTCCGGACGGGTGGCGGTGATCCCGACCGATCTCGGCTGGGCCGACATCGGGGACTGGTCGTCGCTCGCCGGCCTGCTGCCGCCGGCCGCGGACCAGGGCCTGCGCGTGCTCGGCGAGGACGGCCAGGTGCTGGCGGAGCAGTCCGACGGGCTGGCGGTGTCGGCGGGGGGACGGTTGGTCGCCATCCTCGGCGTCGACGACGTCGTCGTCATCGACACCCCGGACGCCGTCCTGGTCACCACCAGGGACCGGGCCCAGGACGTCAAGCGCCTGATCGACCGGCTGAGGGCCGCCGGCCGGGACGACCTGCTCTGAGCTTGCTCCCCCGCAAGCGGGGGGACCCCAACCAGAATCTGCTTTGCTCGCCAGGAGCCGATTGGCGGTCGCGCGCAATCGCTTGCGGGCGGCATTCGGTGAGCAATGCAGCGCTCGGTGAGCAAGCTAGGCTCGCGGGAGGCGCGGCGTCGGGAGGCAGCATGGCGGAGGAGGGTCCGGGTGCCACCACCGAGTCCGGTCGGGTGATCCGTCCGGTCTATCGCGCGTCGGACCTGGCCGGCTTCGATCCCGGCACCGAGCTCGGCGAGCCGGGGGAGTACCCGTTCACCCGCGGGGTGTACCCGACGATGTACACCGGCCGCCCATGGACCATGCGGCAGTACGCCGGCTTCGGCACCGCACGGGAGTCCAACCAGCGCTACCACCAGCTGGTCGACGCGGGCACGGGCGGGCTGAGCGTGGCCTTCGACCTGCCCACCCAGATGGGCTACGACTCCGACGACCCGGTCGCGCACGGCGAGGTCGGCAAGGTCGGGGTCGCCATCGACTCGGTCGACGACATGCGCGTGCTGTTCGAGGGCATCCCGCTGGACCGGGTCTCCACCTCGATGACGATCAACGCGCCGGCCGCCGTCCTGCTGCTGCTCTACCAGCTGGTCGCGGAGGAGCAGGGCGTGCCCGCGGACGCGCTCACCGGCACGATCCAGAACGACGTCCTCAAGGAGTACATCGCCCGGGGGACCTACATCTACCCGCCGAAGGAGTCGCTGCGTCTGGTCGGCGACGTCTTCGCCTACTGCCGCACCGAGATGCCGCGGTGGAACACGATCTCGATCTCCGGCTACCACATGGCCGAGGCGGGCGCGACGCCCGCCCAGGAGGTCGCCTTCACGCTGGCCAACGCGATCGAGTACCTGCGCGCCGCCCAGCGGGCCGGCTTGGGCGTCCAGGACGTCGCCCCGCGGCTGTCCTTCTTCTTCGTGGCCCGCACCACGCTGCTGGAGGAGGTGGCCAAGTTCCGGGCCGCCCGCCAGGTGTGGGCGAGGATCGTGCGCGACGACTTCGGCTGCGCCGACCCCCGATCCCAGATGCTGCGCTTCCACACCCAGACCGCCGGCGTCCAGCTGACCGCCCAGCAGCCGGAGGTCAACCTGATCCGGGTGGCGCTGCAGGGCCTGGCCGCGGTGCTCGGCGGCACGCAGAGCCTGCACACCAACTCCTACGACGAGGCGATCGGTCTGCCGACCGCGAAGGCGGCCCGGCTGGCGTTGCGCACCCAGCAGGTGATCGCGTACGAGACCGACGTCTGCGCGACCGTCGACCCGTTCGCCGGGTCGTACGCGGTGGAGTCGCTGACCACCGATCTGGCCTCGGCCATCGCCGAGCTGATCGCCGCGGTCGAGGAGCGCGGCGGCGCGGTGGAGGCGATCGAGCAGGGTTTCCAGAAGGGCGAGATCGAGCGGTCCGCCTACCGCATCGCGCGGGAGATCGACGCCGGGCAGCGGGTCGTGGTCGGGGTCAACCGGTTCGCCGTCGAGACGGACGAGCCGTACCAGCCGTTGCGGGTCGACCCGGCGATCGAGAAGGAGCAGCGGGACCGGCTGGCCCGGCTGCGGGCGGAGCGCGACGGCGAGGCGGTCGGCCGCGGTTTGGACGCCTTGCGGGACGCCGCAAAGGGTTCCGCCAACGTGCTGTACCCGATGCGCGAGGCGCTAGCGGCCCGCGCCACGGTCGGCGAGGTGTGCCACGCCCTGCGCGAGATCTGGGGCACGTACACCCCGACCGAGCGCTTCTGAGCGATCCGAGCCCGGCCGGAGGGCGCGCGCGACCGCCCGGGCCGCCGAGTCCGGAATGCGCCGTGCGGGATGTTTCGCGCCACCTTCGGCTCGGCCGTACAGCCGGGTCGGGGTGGTGCATTCGGTGTGCGCCAAGGGGTCTATCCTTGGCAATTCGTGAGCCGACCGAAGCTGTCATCGCTTTTGGTGCCCTACGCCGAGGAACTGATCGACTTCCGCCGCGACCTCCACCAGCACCCCGAGATCGCGCGGACCGAGGTACGCACCACCGCCAAGGTGGCGCAGCGGCTCCAGCGGGCCGGACTCACCCCGATGCCGCTTCCCGGCACCGGCCTGATCGCCGATATCGGCACCACCGGTCCGATCATTGCGCTGCGCGCGGATCTCGACGCGCTGCCGCAGCCGGACGAGAGCGGCGGCCCGTACGCCTCCACCATCGAGGGGCTCTCCCACTCCTGCGGCCACGACGTGCACGCGGCGGCCCTGCTGGGTGCCGGGCTGGTCCTGAACGACATCGCCCGGGCCGGCGGGCTGAACGGCCGGGTGCGGCTGATCTTCCAGGCCGCCGAGGAGGTCCAGCCCGGGGGTGCCCTCGATGTGATCGCGGCGGGTGGCCTGGACGGCGTGGAGCGCGCCTTCGCCGTGCACTGCGACCCGCGCACGGATGTCGGTCTGATCGGGCTGCGGGTCGGGCCGATCACCTCGGCCGCCGACCACGTGCTGGTCCGCCTGACCGGCAGCGGCGGGCACACCTCGCGGCCGCACCTGACCGAGGACGTGGTCTTCGCCCTCGCCGAGGTGGTGACCGGCGTCCCCGCGGTGCTGTCCCGGCGGCTGGACCCGCGGGCCGGGGTGGCGATGGTCTGGGGCCGGATCAACGCCGGCGCCGCGGGGAACGCGATCCCGCGCTACGGCGAAGTGCAGGGCACGCTGCGCTGCCTGGACAGCACCGTCTGGGCCGAGGCCGGGGCGATCCTGGCCGACGTGGTGCGCGACGTCGTCCGCCCCTACGGGGTGCGCGCGGACGTCGTGCACACCCGCGGCGTGCCGCCGACGGTCAACGACATGGAGGCCACCCAGATGGTCGAGGATGCCGTCCGGGTCGAGCTCGGCGAGCACAGCATCGTCGCGGCCGAGCAGAGCCTGGGCGGGGAGGACTTCGCCTGGATCCTGGAGAAGGTGCCCGGTGCCATGCTCCGGCTGGGCACCCGGACCCCGGGCGGCCGCACCTATGACCTGCACCAGCCGGACTTCACCGCGGACGAGAGGGCCGTGGAGATCGGCGCGCGGGTGCTCGCGGGGGTCGCGTTGTGGGATCTCGACAACCGCTGCCCGAGCAGCCCTCAGCATTAGCCAGCCCGCGCGGGTCACGGTTCGGCCACTAAGGCCCTGGCAGGACCCGCTTCCCGCACCGGGCCGGTATACATTCACCCCGATCGGTGACGCCCGTCGTGGGCGCCCCTCCCTTTTGGTTGCCCCGTCGCGCGCTCCGGGCGCGCGCTGACGTAAGGAGAAGCCGTGCGCAGGGTGAGCACATATCTCGCGCTGGCCGCCTCGGCGGTCTTCGGGCTCGCCGCCTGCGGCGGCGGGTCCAGTGGCGCCACCACTGAGCCGTCCGGCTCTGGCAGCGCGTCCTCGGTCAAGGTCGGGCTCGCCTACGACATCGGCGGCCGCGGCGACCAGTCCTTCAACGACTCCGCGGCCCGCGGCCTGGACAAGGCCAAGGGGGACTTCGGGGTCCAGGCCAAGGAACTGGAGGCCAGCCAGGGCGAGACCGACGCCCAGAAGGAGGAGCGGCTCCGGCTGCTCGCCCAGACCGGGTACAACCCGGTGATCGCCGTGGGCTTCGCCTATGCGACTGCGGCGAAGAAGGTGGCCGCCGAGTTCCCCAAGACCAACTTCGGCATCATCGACGACGCCTCGTTCCAGGCAGCGAACGTGGCGAACCTGGTCTTCGCCGAGAACGAGGGCTCGTTCCTGGTCGGCTCGATCGCCGCGCAGGCGTCCAAGACCGGCAACATCGGGTTCATCGGCGGGGTCAACACCCCGCTGATCCAGAAGTTCGAGGCCGGGTACACCGCGGGCGCCAAGGCGGTCAACCCGAACATCAAGGTGCAGGTCAAGTACCTGACCGAACCGCCGGACTTCTCCGGGTTCGGCGACCCGGCCAAGGGCAAGACCGCGGCGCAGGGCATGCTCGACGCCGGCGCGGACGTCATCTACGCCGCGGCCGGCGGCTCCGGCTCCGGCGCCTTCGAGGCGGTGGCCACGAAGAAGGGCGCCTGGGCGATCGGCGTGGACTCCGACCAGTACCTGACCGCAGCCGCTTCGGTGAAGCCGATCATCCTCACTTCGATGATCAAGAGCGTCGACGTCGCGGTGTACAACTTCATCAAGTCCGCGGTCGACGGTAAGCCCCTCACCGGGGTCCAGACCTTCGACCTCAAGGCCGACGGCGTCGGCTACTCGACGTCGAACCCCGCGGTAAAGCCGTTCACGGCCAAGGCGGACGAGTTCAAGCAGAAGATCATCAGCGGCTCGATCACCGTGCCGGACAAGATGTCGTAGCGTCACCCTGCCGAACCCCGTCGGGCCTGGTCCGGACGCGATAGCGTTCCGGCCAGGCCCGACGCCGCTGTCGCGGCGCCGCGGGCCGTCCCGCCGGGCCGCACCGCACGACGAGGAGGCCTGCCATGGACAGCACCCCGGTCCCACCGGCCGTCGAACTGCGGGGCATCACCAAGCGGTTTCCCGGCGTGGTCGCCAACCGCGACATCGACATCACCGTGGCCAGGGGCACGGTGCACGCGATCGTCGGCGAGAACGGCGCGGGCAAGTCCACGCTGATGAAGACGCTGTACGGGATGCACCGGCCCGACGAGGGCACGATCACGATCGACGGCGAGCCCGTGTTCATGCACAACCCCTCGGACGCGATCGCCCGCGGCATCGGCATGGTCCACCAGCACTTCATGCTGGCGGACAACTTCACCGTGATCGAGAACGTCGTGCTGGGCGCCGAGCCGCGCAAGGGCCTGCGCCTGGATGCGGCCGCCGCCCGGGCGAAGATCGTCGAGATCGGCGAGAGCTACGGGCTGGAGGTGGATCCCGACGCGGTGGTGGAGGACCTCGGCGTCGGTGACCGCCAGCGGGTGGAGATCATCAAGGTGCTCTACCGCGGGGCTCGCACGCTGATCCTGGACGAGCCCACCGCAGTTCTCGTGCCGCAGGAGGTGGACGAGCTCTTCGACGCCCTCCGCGAGCTGAAGGCCGAGGGGATGTCGATCATCTTCATCTCGCACAAGCTCGACGAGGTGCTCTCGGTCGCCGATGAGATCACGGTGATCCGGCGCGGGACGACCGTCGCCACGGTCAAGCCCGACCAGGTCACCGCGCGCAAGCTGGCCGAGCTGATGGTCGGCAGCGAGCTGCCCTCGCCGGAGACCAGCGGCTCCACGGTGACCGACGTCCCGATGCTGGCCGTGCAGGGGCTCAGCCTGCAGACCGCGGCCGGACGGGTCGTGCTGGACGACGTGACGTTCACGATCCACCGCGGTGAGGTTCTCGGCATCGCCGGCGTGGAGGGCAACGGCCAGGCCGAGCTGGTCGAGACGATCATGGGGATGCGCATCCCGGGCGGTGGGAGCGTCGTCCTCGACGGCCAGGACATCTCGGGCTGGGGAACGCGCCGGCGCCGGGAGGCGGGCATCGGCTTCATCCCCGAGGACCGGGGCCGGCACGGGCTGCTGCCCGAGGCACCGCTGTGGGAGAACCGGATGCTCGGCCACCAGACCGAGGCGCCCAACGTCAAGGGCCTGCTGATCGATCGGGCCGGGGCGCGCGCCGACACCCGGCGCATCGTCGAGGAGTACGACGTGCGCACCCCCTCGATCGACGTGCTCGCCTCCGCCCTGTCCGGCGGCAACCAGCAGAAGCTGATCGTCGGCCGGGAGATGAGCGGTGAACCCAAGGTGCTGATCGCCGCGCATCCCACCCGTGGGGTGGACGTCGGGGCCCAGGCGGCGATCTGGGACCTGCTGCGCGCCGCCCGGGCCGGCGGCCTGGCCGTGCTGCTGATCAGCGCGGACCTGGACGAGCTGATCGGCCTGTCGGACACGCTGGTGGTCATCCTGCGCGGGCGGCTGGTCGCCGAGGTCGACCCCGCCCGCGTGACCCCGGAGCAGCTGGGCTCCGCGATGACCGGAGCCGGCGCGGAGCAGGGGGGTGCGGCGTGAGCGCCGTCCGCCGGGTGGGGTTGATGCTCGCCGCGCCGGCGCTGGCCGTCGTCTTCTCCCTCGCCGTCACCTCCGCGATCCTGCTCGCGACCGGCACTCCACCGGTGTCGACCTTCCGGCAGATGATCGATTACGGCCAGGAGCCGAGGACCCTTGCGCTGATCGTGAACTCGGCGACCACGTATTACTTCGCCGCGCTCGCCGTGGCGATCGGGTTCCGGATGAACCTGTTCAACATCGGGGTGGACGGGCAGTACCGGCTGGCGGCCCTGATCACCGGCGCGGTGGGCGGCGCGATCGCCCTGCCCGCGCCCCTGCACGTGACCGTCGAGATCGTGACCGCGGTCCTCGTCGGCGGCATGTGGGCGGGGATCGCCGGTGCGCTGAAGGTCTACCGGGGGGTCAGCGAGGTCATCTCCACGATCATGCTGAACTTCATCGCCACCGGGATCATCGCCTACCTGCTGACCCCGGCCCGGCTCGCGGTGCAGACCCAGGGCTCCAACAACATCGGGACCAAGCCGATCCCGCCGTCCGGCCAGGTCCCCGGGATCGACCTGATCCCCGACTCGCAGCTGCAGGTCTACGGGCTGGTCGTGCTCGCGATCGCCGCCGGCGTCGGGTTCTGGTTCCTGGTCAACCGCACCCGCTTCGGGTACGACCTGCGCGCCACCGGGATGAGCGAGGCCGCGGCCGTGGCCAGCGGCGTCAACGTCAAGAAGATGGTCCTGTCCACCATGCTGATCTCCGGCGGCCTCGCCGGCCTGGTCGGCATGCCGCAGCTGCTCGGCTCCTCCTACACCTACTCGCTGGACTTCCCGGCCGGGCTCGGCTTCACCGGGATCGCGATCGCCCTGCTCGGGCGGAACAACCCCGTGGGCATCGCGATCGGTGCGCTGCTGTGGGGCTTCCTCGACAACTCCTCGCAGATCCTCGACCTGGTCGGGGTGGCCAAGGAGATCGTGCTGATCACCCAGGGCGTGATCGTGCTGTCCGTGGTCATCGCCTACGAGCTGGTGCGCCGGTACCGGGTGGCCGCCCAGCAACGTGACGTCGGCCGCGAGCTCGGCGAGGCACCGGCACCGCCGCCACCGGGCGGCGGTTCCGGCGGTGCCGTGGTCGAGGGGGTTTCCCAGTGAGCCTCGTCGACCAGGCCCCGGCCGCGGCGGCACCGCAGCGCGCGGGCCAGCCGGTGCGGCGCAACACGGTGTACCGGATGCTGATCTTCGCGGGGTTCGGGCTGGTCGCCTTCTCCGTGGTCCGGGTGATCTCCGGGGCGAACGACCTCACCTCGGCCGGAACGGTCGGCGCGGCGCTCGGTCTCGCGGTGCCGATCGGGATGGCCGGCCTGGGCGGGCTCTGGGCCGAGCGCTCCGGGGTGGTCAACATCGGCCTGGAGGGCATGATGATCCTCGGCACCTTCGGTGCCGGGTGGATCGGCTGGCAGTACGGCCCGTGGGCCGGGCTGGTATCCGCTGCGGCCTTCGGCGCGGCCGGCGGCCTGATACACGCCGTCGCCACGGTGACGTTCGGGGTCGACCACATCGTCTCCGGCGTGGCGATCAACATCCTCGGGCTCGGCGTCACCCAGTACCTGGCCTCGGTCCTGCTCGAGGGGACGCCGGGCGGCGGGTCGACCCAGTCCCCGCGGATCGACCCGATCGGATCGATCTCGATCCCCTTCCTGGACGACGCGCTGCAGGGCGTGGAGCAGCGCGGCTGGTTCCTCGTCTCCGACCTGGCGGGGATCATCCGCGGGCTGACCACGAACATCTCGTGGGTCACGATCATCGCCGCGCTCCTCGTGGTCGCGACCTGGTGGATCCTCTGGCGGACGCCGTTCGGCCTGCGCCTGCGCTCGTGCGGTGAAGAGCCGTATGCCGCGGAGTCGCTGGGCGTGAACGTCTACCTGCACAAGTACATCGCCGTGGTGATCTCCGGCGGCCTGGCCGGGTTCGGCGGCGCCTACCTCGCGATCGTGGCGGCGAGCATCTACCGGGAGGGGCAGACCGGAGGGCGGGGCTACATCGGCCTGGCCGCGATGATCTTCGGCAACTGGCGGCCGGCCGGCCTGGTCGCCGGAGCCGGCCTGTTCGGGTACACCGACGCGATGCAGCTGCGTAGCGCCACCGCCGTCCATGCGCTGCTGCTGCTCGTCGCGCTGTTGCTCGCTGCGGTGGCCGTGGTCGCGTTCATGCGCCGGCGGTGGGTGCCCGGCGTGGTCGCCGTCGTGCTCGGCGCCGTGTCCCTCGTGTGGTACCTGTCCACCGACACGCTGCCGCCGCAGGTGACGTTCATGACGCCGTACATCACGACGTTGCTCGTGCTGGCCCTCGCGTCGCAGGCGTTGCGACCTCCGAAGGCGGACGGGTTGCCGTACCGACGCGGGTCGGGCAGGTGAGCGCGGTCGACTGGACCGCGCTGCGGACCGCGGCTCGCGAGGTGCGGGCCCGCGCCTACGCGCCGTACAGCGGGTTCCCGGTCGGGGCCGCCGCGCTGGTCGACGACGGGCGCGTCATCGTCGGCTGCAACGTGGAGAACGCCTCCTACGGGCTCGCGTTGTGCGCGGAGTGCGGCGTGGTCTCTGCCCTCGCCGCCGGTGGCGGGGGGCGGCTGGTCGCGCTCAGCTGCGTGGGGCCGGACGGCGAGCCGCTGATGCCGTGCGGCCGGTGCCGGCAGCTGCTCTGGGAGCACGGCGGCGCGGGGATGCTCCTGGACACGGCGGCGGGCGCCGTCCCGATGTCGTCGATGCTGCCCGACGCGTTCGGCCCGGAGGATCTGAACCGGACACCGTCAGGCTGATCTCGACCATCCCTTTTGGCGACCAATGGTATCTGAATACCATTGACATTCAGATACCACCGGTATCAGAGTGGGACCCATGGCGGTTCGGGTCAGCAGGGCGGCTCAGGTGGAGCTCAACCGGGATCGCGTCCTGGAGGCGGCCCGGCGGGTGTTCCTCGCCCGCGGGTACGGGGGCGCGACGATCGAGGCGATCACCGAGGAGGCCGGGTTCTCCAAGGGCGTGGTGTACTCCCAGTTCGCCGGCAAGGCGGACCTGTTCCTGGCGCTGCTGCGGCAGCGGGTGGAGGCGCTGGCCGACCAGAACGATCGGATCGTGCGGGACTCCGGTGCCGATGCGGCGCGCGCCCTGTTCCGCGCCGGGGAGCAGCGGGCCCGCGATCAGGCGGGATGGGCTCGGCTGCTGATCGAATTCCGGCTGGTGGCGGCCCGTGACCCGGAGCTGAACCGCCGGTACGCCGAGACGCATGAGTTCACCGTGACCCGGCTCGCGGCCGCCCTCGAACAGGCGGTGGATCCCTGGCGGTCTCCGCTGACGCCACGTTTGGTGGCGCAACTGACGCTGGCGGTGGCGAGCGGACTGACCCTCGAGCGGGCGGCCGATCCGACGGCGCTGCCCACTGAGGCGGTGGAGACCGTCCTGAGCGACCTGCTGCGTCTCACCAGCGTCCCAACTGAGGGGTGAATCATGGTGCCGACATCGACATCTGTCACCGGTGCGATCCCGACCGGGAACATCCCGGCGCCTGCGGGGTCGGATGCCTTCCGGAAGGCGTTCCAGCAGGAGCTGCTCGCCCGGTATCCCGACCACGTTCAGCGGCTGAGCTGGAGTCGTGAGCAGATCCTCGACCATCAGCGGGCCGGGCTGCGGGAGCTCCTGGCGTACGCGATCGAGCATTCGCCGTTCCACGCCCACCGCCTGCGCGGGGTGGATCCCGACCAGATGGACCCCCAGGACCTCAGCGCTCTGCCGGTGATGTCCAAGGCGGAGATGATGGCGTCCCTGGATCAGGTCTACACCGATCCCGCCCTTCGCCGGGCCGAGGTGGAGGCCGTGCTGGCCCGGACCGGACGGGAGCCCGTCCCGATCCTCGGCAGGTACGTGGCCCTGGTCTCCGGCGGCAGCTCCGGCGTCCGTGGGGTGTTCACGTTCGACCAGGCGGCGCTGCTGGAGTTCATCGCGACGATCACCCGCGGCCTGATGGCCCGCATCATGGCCGGCGGGGGGTCGCCGCCCGGCGGTCTCCTCCTGGCCATGGTCGGGGCTCCCTGCGCGGTCCACGCCACCGGACTCGCCGAGCCGCTGACCGCGGGTGGCGGGATGCCGTTCTACTGGAAGTCGGCGCCGGTCACCGCGTCGATCGGCGAACTCGTCGCGCGCCTGAACGAGATGCGGCCGGCGATGCTGTTCGGCTACCCGACCGTGCTGGCACAGCTGGCGTCCGAGCAGCGGGCCGGCAGGCTGCGGATCAGCCCGGTCGGCGTGCTGTCCACCAGCGAGATGTGCACCCCGGACCTGCGCACTGCCATCCACGACGGCTTCGGCACGCCGGTGATCAACACCTTTGCCTCCACCGAGGGCCTGGTCGGCGCGACCGACCCGGACGGCGACGTGCACGCCTTCGCGGACGACGCCTGCATCGTCGAGCTCGTCGACGCCGACAACCGGCCCGTCGCCCCTGGCGCCCCGTCGGCCAAGGTCCTCCTGACCAACCTGTACAACAAGGCGCAGCCGCTGATCCGGTACGAGCTGACCGACAGCCTCCGCCAGCAGCCGGCTGCCACCGAGCACGGACACCTGCGGGCGATCGTCGACGGCAGGGCTGACGATGTCTTCCGGTACGACCGGATCCAGCTCCATCCACACGTGATCAGAAGCGTTCTGGTCCGCCACCCCCAGATCACCGAGCATCAGGTCGTCCAGACCGCCGACGGGATCCATGCCAGCGTCGTGGCCGCGGAGCCGGGAGCCGCCGTCGATCTCCCCGCCCTCACGAGTCACCTCACCGCCGCCCTGACCGAGGCCGGCCTGCCGGCCCCCGCGGTGGCCGCCGACCAGATTCCCCAGCTGAGTCGCGACCCCGGCACCGGCAAGCTCCGCCGGTTCATCCCGCTGCCCTGACGCAGATCCGCGGGCGGTCGCATGGGGGCCGGCCGGGTATCGGGGTGCCGGCGTGGCCCCTCCTCATGGTTGCGGGGCACCGACCCTGGGCGGAGCCCCTCCGGGGAGGGGCCATGCTGCTGAGGGTTCCGGACACCTGGCCGCCGGTCGTCACGGCGGTGGTGGCGATGGTGGTGCTCGCCGGGCTGGACCTGGCCGGCAGCTACGCGGCCAAGGAGGCCGTCGTCCGGCGCTCGCCGGTGATCGCGGCCGCCGGGGTGGTGGTGTTCCTGCTGCTGTTCTGGGTGTACGCGTCCAGCCTCCAGTACGCCGAACTGGCCCCGGTGACCCTCGGCTGGATCGTCGTGCTGCAGGTGGGCGTGGTCCTGCTGGACCGGTACCGGTACGGCGCGCAGCTGCCGACCGGGGCCTGGCTGGCGATCACGGTGATGATCGCCGCGCAGGCGTATCTCCTGCTCGCTCCTGCCGCGGCGGACGCCGCCTGAGTCCGGCTGCGCTCTGCGAGAACAGCGGCCCTGACGCCGTCCGCGCTGGCTAGGCTCCCGACGTGAGCTCCGGCAGCGTGACCGAGCCGTTCGCCGCGGTGGACGTGATCGCCCGCAAGCGGGATCGCGGTGAGCTGGACGACGCCCAGATCGACTGGGTCGTCTCGGCGTACACCCGGGGGGCGGTCGCCGAGGAGCAGATGTCTGCCCTGCTCATGGCGATCCTGCTGAACGGCATGACCCGCGCCGAGATCGCCCGCTGGACGGCCGCGATGATCGCCTCGGGCGAGCGGCTGGACTTCTCCGGTCTGGATCGGCCGACCGCCGACAAGCATTCGACCGGCGGGGTCGGCGACAAGATCACACTGCCGCTGGCGCCGCTGGTGGCCGCCTGCGGCGCCGCGGTGCCCCAGCTGTCCGGCCGCGGCCTCGGCCACACCGGCGGCACGCTGGACAAGCTGGAGTCCATCCCCGGATGGCGCGCCGCGCTGTCCAACGCCGAGATGCTCGACCAGCTGCGCGACGTCGGCGCGGTGGTCTGTGCCGCCGGAAGCGGGCTTGCCCCCGCCGACCGCAAGCTGTACGCGCTGCGCGACGTGACCGGCACCGTCCCCGCGATCCCGCTGATCGCCACCTCGATCATGAGCAAGAAGATCGCCGAGGGTACGGGCGCGCTCGTCCTCGACGTCAAGGTGGGCACCGGTGCCTTCATGAAGGACGCCGAATCCGCCCGTGAGCTCGCCCGGACCATGGTCGAGCTCGGCACGGACGCCGGCGTGCGGACGGTCGCGTTGCTCACCGAGATGTCCACCCCCCTCGGCCTGACCGTCGGCCACGCCGTGGAGGTGGCGGAGTCGCTGGAGGTTCTGGCCGGCGGCGGGCCCCCCGACGTCGTCGAGCTCACCCTGGCACTGGCGACCGAGATGCTGGCGGCCGCCGGCCTGGACCGCGCCGACCCGGCCGCCGCGCTGGCCGGCGGCAAGGCGATGGACACCTGGCGCGCGATGATCCGCGCGCAGGGAGGTGACCCGGACGCGCCGCTGCCGGTCGCCCGCGAGACGCACACCGTGCTGGTCCCCGCCGACGGCGTGCTGGTCCGGCTGGACGCGCTGGCCGTGGGACTGGCCGCGTGGCGGTTGGGTGCCGGGCGCGCCCGCAAGGAGGATCCCGTCCAGGCCGCGGCCGGCGTCGTCCTGCACGCCAAGCCCGGTGCGCCGGTGCGGGCCGGGCAGCCGCTGCTCACCCTGCACACCGACACCCCCGAGCGGTTCGAGGCGGCCCTGCGCGACCTCGAGGGCGGGTACACGATCGCTCCCGCGGGCTCGCGCCCTCCCGAGACGCCGCTGGTGATCGAGCGGGTCGCCTGAGCCTCGCCCGCCGTCCGGCGCCGCCTCGCCGACGGCCACCGATGACTACGATCGTCAGCGTGAGCCAGCGGCGGCCCCGGTCGGTCTACGAGGCGGGGGCGGAGCCCGATCCCCGGTTCTCGATGGCCAATGAGCGCACCGCGCTGGCCTGGGTCAGGACGTCGCTGGCCCTCGTCGCCGCCGGAGTCGGGCTGACCTCCCTGGCCCGGCTGGCCGACCTCGCCCCGGCCCTGGATGGCCTGGCCGCACTGATGTGCCTGCTAGGTGCCGGGCTCGCGGCCAACGCGATGCTCGGATGGCGGCGCCGGGAGCTGGCGATGCGGACCGGTCAGCCTTTGCCTTCGCCGGCCGGGCTCTTCTGGCTGGTCGCCGGGATCATCGTGGTGGCGCTGGTCCTGGCGGTTTACGTCGCCCTCGCGGGCTGACGGTGAGCCGCCCGGACCGGCCCGGTGCCGCTGCGTAGGGTGGCCGCGTGATTCCCGCCCAGCCCGGGGGCGGCGCCTCCACCACGCCCGCGTCGGACCTCGAAGCGATCGCCCGTGCCCCGAAGGTGTTGCTGCACGACCACCTGGACGGCGGGGTGCGCCCGGAGACGGTGTGCGAGCTCGCCGACGCGATCGGGCACCGCCTGCCCGCCGGTGATCCGCAGGCGCTGGCGGCCTGGTTCGTCGAGGCCTGCAGTTCCGGGTCGCTGGAGCGTTACCTGGAGACGTTCGCGCACACGGTCGCGATCATGCAGACCCCCGACCACCTGCGCCGTGTGGCCCGGGAGTGCGCGATCGACCTGGCCGAGGACGGGGTGGTCTACGCCGAGGTCCGGTACGCACCCGAGCAGCACCTCGAGGCCGGCCTGACCCTGGACGAGGTGGTCGAGGCCGTCCAGGAGGGGTTCGCCGAGGGCGAGGTGGCGGCCTCGGCCGGCGGCCGGCGGATCCGGGTGGGGACGCTGCTGACGGCGATGCGGCACGCCGCGCGGAGCCGGGAGATCGCCGAGCTCGCGGTGCGCCACCGCAACCGCTCGGTGGTCGGCTTCGACATCGCCGGCGCCGAGGCCGGCTACCCGCCCTCGCGCCATCTCGACGCCTTCGATTACCTGCACCGCGCGAATTTCCACGTGACCATCCACGCCGGCGAGGCCTTCGGGCTGCCCAGCATCTGGGAGGCCGTCCAGGTGTGCGGCACCGACCGGCTGGGGCACGGCGTTCGCATCGTCGACGACATCGACCTGCTCGGGGGGCTGGACGACCGTGGCCGCCCCAGTGCCCGGCTGGGGCTGGTCGCGGCATGGGTGCGGGACTGCCGGATCCCGCTGGAGCTCTGCCCGAGCAGCAACCTGCAGACGAGCGCCGCGACCAGCATCGCCGAGCATCCGATCACGATGCTCAAGGACCTGCGGTTCCGGGTGACGCTGAACACCGACAACCGGCTGATGTCAGGGACGTCGCTGTCGCGGGAGATGCGGCTACTGGTCGAGCAGGCCGGCTGGACGCTGGCCGACCTGCGCTGGGTCACGATCAACGCGTTGAAGAGCGCGTTCATCCCGTTCGACGAGCGACTCGACCTGATCGACGAGGTGGTGAAGCCCGGGTATGCGACGCTCGGGGTGAGCTGAGCACCTCGCAATGCGGACCGAACACCCACCGATGCACAGCCCGGACAGGACGGACGGTGGCACCTCGCGCAACATTCTGTGAGGATCCCAGCGGGGCCGCAGCGTCGCGACCACCCCCGGCGGGAGCCCGCCGAGTGGGCTGGGCACGTCCGCGGAACGGAGGGATGCCGATGGCGTACCGCGTCTCCCGTGCGTCCCGGTACCCCGCGGGACGCCGAGTCCTGGCCACGGACGCCATCGACGACTACAAGCTGTTCCGCACGCGGCTGTCCCGGGAGCTGGTCGACCAGAACCCGGTGCTGTCGCTCTGGCACGTGATCGGCGACGTGGAGCTGGACGACCTCGTGCTGGACGTGCGGGCGGCCAGTGCCCCGGCATCCGGCCTGTCCTGGGCGGCCGCGACGCCGATCCACGGGTTCCTGATCACCGGAAGCCTGCGGGTCCGGGGACCGATCCACAACGCCGACCCAGCCGCCGGCCTGGCGCTGTACGTCCTCGGTGACCTGGACGCGCAGGCGGTCGCGGTGACCGGGATCGAGCTGGTGGTGCGCGGCAACGCGGACGTCGCCGACGTCCTGTGCTGCGCGCACGGCGGCGAGGCCTGGTTCCACCGCGACGTCTCCACCCGGCTGCTGATCTCCGACGACTTCTCCGTCTGGATCGCCGGCCGGCTGACGGCGTCGGTGCTGGAGACCCCCCGCACCCGGGTCGGCCTGCTCGGCCCGGAGGGCATGCGCGCAGTGCCGGGGGAGGCGCCGCCGGCGGACGTGCTCACGGAGCAGGTCCTGGTGCCCGACGAGCACGGAAGCCCGCAGCGGTTCGCGTTCGGCACCCTCCACGCGGCGCTGCTGGACGGCGTCCCGGTGCTGGCGCCGGAACTGCGCTCGGGCACCTTGGACATCACCACGCTCCGAGAGCTGCGCTGGCTCGAGGCCGAGGCGCGGGCGGCGATGGCGGAGAACCGCTACCTGTCCGCCGCGGAGATGCTCCGGGCGGCGATGGACCGCGGCGCCCCGGCCGGCCTCACCCGGCTTCGGGTGGCCGAGGCTCTCTACCACGCGCACCACGTCCGCGGCGACATCGACGGTCTGCGCGAGGCGTTGCGGATGCTGAACGAGACGCTGGAGCCGCAGCCGGCGTCCGCCGACGCCTCGGCGAACGGTCACGGCGGGGCCGCCCCGGACGTCTCGGCGGAGTCCAGTCCGGAGTACCCGATCGCCCTGATCCGCCGGGCCGCGATCATGCTGCAGCTGGACGAGCACGACGAGTCGGCGTTCGAGCGGGCCTGGCGGGACCTGGACCACGCGCTGCACATCCTGCGGGACGGCTACCAGTCGCAGACCGGCCTGCTCGCGGAGACCTACAGCCTCATGGGCCGCTGGCTGTACGCCCGGCGGCGCTACGAGGAGTGCCTGCCGTACCTGCAGCAGTCCTTGTCGCTGGACGGGAACCTCGGCCCGGCCAACGGTGACCTCGCCCGCGCGCTGTGGCTGCTGGACCGCGAGGTCGACGCCGTCCCCTACGCGACGAACTCCCTGCGGCTGAACCCGACCGACGACTTCCTCTGGTTCGTCCGCGGAAAGTGCTACCAGAAGCTGGGAGAGCGGCTGCTCGCCCGTTCCGACCTTCAGACGTACCTGGAGCTGCACCCGAACGACGAGTTCACGATCGAGGCGCTGGTCGAGCTCAGGCTGGACACGGGGCAGCGCCAGGTCGCGCTCGAGGCCGCCGCCCGATTCGGGGCCGAGCAACCGGACGACGTCGACGTCCACGCCCGGATCGGCCGGCTTCTCTACACGCGAGGCATGCACGCCGAGGCGGTGCCGTTCCTGCGCCGCGTGGTCGAGCTCGACCCCGATCACCTCACCGCCACCGGGAACCTGGCCGTGTCGCTGACCATGCTCGGCGGCGGCGACACGCGGGCGCTGGAGGCCGCGGTGCGAGCCATGGAGATCTCGCCGGGTGCC
>JBKPQU010000375.1:0-4721 GCA_046734255.1 Actinomycetota bacterium | reverse complement strand
AACCCGACCACGACCACCGGCGCCCGCTCGGGGACGGCGTCGACCAGGTACCCCGCCAGGCCGGCCGCCGCGCGGATCACCACGGCGCGGTTCATCCGGTTGGGGCCGGCGCCGATCTCGCCGCGCAGGCCGGCGGTGCCGAACTGCAACGTGCCGGCGAAGCGGTCGAGCAGCTCCGCCCGGGCCGCCGAGCGCTCCCGCACGTCGACGCCGCCGGCGCGCTCCAGCAGTCGGTCGATCTCGGCCCGCGTACCGGGGTCAGGGTCGCCGTCGCGCCAGGCCAGAGCCTGCGCGACGACGTCGTGCGGGGCTTCGCTCACCTTCGGCAAGATACCGGCCGGATCGCCCCTGATCGCCGGCTCGGCGGGTCTGCCATCCGGACGGCGGGCCGTCAGCTGCGGGGCAGGCGGGCCGGCGGGAACGGCGCACGCACGCGCAGCGTGACGTTGCGGTCCAGCGGACGCCCGTCCAGACCGGACCCGAAGCCGGCCCACGGAACGTTGGCCGCCAGCTCCCGGTGAAGGGACGCCAGCCCGGGACCGCCCGGCCCGCGGCCCGGTGAGGCCGGGCCGTCGTGGTCGAGCATCGTGCAGGTGATCGACAGCACGCCGCCCCCGTCGTCGGCGAGCTCGACGATCCGGGACTGGCAGGGCCAGTCCATCAGCGCGCAGGTGGTCACCTCCCAGAAGCCGCGGCCGGGCTGTGCCGGGTCCCGGCGGGCCTGAACGGCATTGGTGTGCGTGTGGCCGTTCAGCCAGAGAACGACGTTCGGGAACCGGTGCAGTAGCGCCAGCACGCGCGCCGCCTCGACCGGGATCGCGCCGTCCCGCCCGGCGGGCGGGTACCGGTTGACCAGGGTGTCCGTTCCGTGGTGGGAGAACAGGACGACCAGGCGGTCGTCGCTCCCGGTGCTCGCGGCTCGCCCGTCCCTGGTCCGGTACCTCGAGTGCACCTCGACCAGCCGATCCTCCAGCCAGCGCAGCTGGTCCTCGTCGATCGCGCCGTCGCCCCCGGCCACGCAGGTGGTGTCGAGCGCGATCAGCCGCGCCGCCGGCAGGTCGTGGACGTAGTACGCGGTGCCGTCACGGCGGTTCGAGTCGGTGAACCCATGGCCGCGCGGCTGCCCGGTCGAGGCCAGGTGCGCCTCGACGAACTCGCGGCGGGTGATCGCGCGGCGCTCCGGATCGGCGGTGATCGGCCGGGGCCGGCCGGCGAGGTAGAGGTGCGGGCTGTCGATGAACAGCTCCAGCGCCCGGTCGAGGTCGACCCCCTCGGGGAGCCGGGCCGGCTTCCGGTCGCCGAGCAACCCGGCCGCGACCGCGGGGGTGACCCGGGCGACGCCCTGGATCAGGGCCTCGTGGTTGCCGAAGCAGCCCAGCCACGGCACCCGCAGGCCGTCGGTGTGGAAGCTCGCCAGCGCGTGCCGGAGCAGCCCCGGCCGGTGCGGGAACCCGTAGCCGGCGCTGAACAGGTCCGGCAGGTCGCCGCCGTCGGGTCTCCAGAAGACCTCGTCGGGCCAGTCCCGGGCCTGGACGCCGTCGTACCGCGCGCCGCCGGACCCCGGGCGCACCCGACCGCCGTCCAGCAGGGTCAGGAAGGCCCGCAGCTCGTTCCACTGGGCGTTGTCGATCGCGTCGCCGGTGGTGACCACGAGCTCCAGCGGCGCGCCGGTCGCCGGGCAGGCGTCGATCCGGTTCAGCGTGCGGATCATCGCCTGGACGGCGCGCGCGGCCAGCGCCTCCTGCGGGCGCTGGGTCGGGACCAGGTCCGCGAACCTGGGGTCGGCGAACTCGCGGTTGAAGAACTCGAACCGGGCGGGGGACTGGACGTCGGCCAGCTGCAGGTCGGTCAGGTGGGCCAGGCAGAGCAGCGGAGCAGGTCGGGAGGGACGGGAGGACGGCGTGCCCTCGAACAGGTCGTGCCTGGCCAGGTGCGGCTCACCGTCCTGCACGACCAGCGAGCGGTAGGGCGCGATCCGGCCGGCTCGCAGCGTGGCCCCGGCCCCGAGCCGCTGATGCACGCTCAGCGGTGCCGGGCCCGCGCTCACGGCTGATTCGGCTGATTCGGCTGATCTGCCACCCGGGTGACGAGCACGGGGTCGCGGCGCAGGACGAGGCGGGCCGGCGTTCCGGACGGGAAGTCGCCCGCCTGGGACGTCGCGAGCTGGGCCATCACCGTGCCGGTCTCGCCGAGGGTGACCGTGATCCGGCTGACCGCGCCGAGGAAAACGGTCGTGATGACGGTCCCGACCAGGGGGCCGGTCTCGCCGTCCGCGGCGTGTTCCAGGCCGATCGCCTCCGGGCGGACCAGCGCGGTCGCCGGCCCGTCCGGTGTCCGCGGCTCGACCAGCGGCAGCTGCACGCCGAGCACCGTGGCCATCTCGCCGGATACCCGGGCCGCCAGCTTGTTGGTCAGGCCGACGAACTCGGCGACGAACGGCGTCGCGGGCCTGGCGTAGACGGCGGTCGGGGTGTCCAGCTGCTCCAGCCGTCCCGACTGCATCACCCCGACGCGGTCGGCGAGGGCCAGCGCCTCCTCCTGGTCGTGGGTGACGAACAGCGTGGTGGTGCCGACCTCCAGCTGCACGCGGCGGATCTCGTCCCGCAGCTGCGCGCGGACCTTGGCGTCCAGCGCGGACAGCGGCTCGTCCAGCAGCAGCACCTGGGGCTGGATCGCCAGTGCCCGGGCGAGCGCCACCCGCTGCTGCTGGCCTCCGGACATCTGGTGGGCGTACCGGCCGGCCTGAGCGGACAGCCCGACGAGCTCGAGCATCTCGTTCGCCCGCCTGGTCCGCTCCGCGTCGCCGATGCCGCGCAGCCGCAACCCGAAGGCGACGTTCTGCCGCGCGGTCATGTGCGGGAACAGCGAGTAGGCCTGGAAGACCATCCCCATGTTCCGCTTGTTGGCCGGCAGACCGGTGACGTCCTTGCCGTCGATCACCACTCGGCCGCCGTCGGCGTCCTCGAGCCCGGCGACCAGGCGCAGCGCGGTGGTCTTGCCGCAGCCGGAGGGGCCGAGCAGGGCGACCAGCTCGCCGGGGTGCAGCGTCAGGTCCAGACCGTCGAGCGCCACCACCCCGCCGTAGTGGCGCTGCAGGTTCTCCAGCCGCACCTCCACGCTCGCTCGCGTGGCGTCCTGGACCGCCACCGCCGGGGTCTCGCTCACCTCAGGCCTCCTCAACCGGGCGCTGCCCGCGGCGCCCGCGCTCGAGGAGCGACAGCCCGAGCAGCAGGATGAACACGAAGAGGATGAGCGCCACCCCGACGGCGACCGAGACCCCGGCGTTCGCCTGACCGATGTTGTTCATCGCCACCTGGAGGTTCTGGTAGTTGAGCAACGATGCGATGGTGAACTCGCCCAGCACCAGGGACACCGACAGCACCGCCGAGTTGATCAGTGCGCTGGACAGGTTGGGCGTGATCACGCGGAAGATCACGGTGAACCAGCCGGCGCCGAGGCTGCGGGCCGCCTCGGACAGCGTGCGCAGGTCGAGCGCCCCCATGCCGACGTCCAGCGTCCGGTAGACGTACGGCAGCACGAGGATCACATAGGCCCACCAGAGGTTCAGCGTGGAGTCGCCGAAGAAGTACGTGACCCACGCGTAGACCGGAGCCAGGCCGACGACCAGGACGATCGCCGGGATCGTCAGCGGGAGCAGGCAAAGGAACTCGATCACCGTGTTCATCCGGGGCACCCGAAGCTTGACCCAGACCATCGTCGGGACCAGCAGCACCAGAGCCGCGATCGAGGTGATCGCGGCCAGCTCGAGCGACACCACGATCGCGGCGGTGAGGTCGGGATCCTTGGGGATCGCCGTCCAGGAGGAGAGAGTCCTTGGCGCGCCGATGCCGGTGCCCCGCGTGCTGAACTCGAACATCGCCGCGATCGGGACCAGGAAGAACAGTGCGGCCGCGACGAAGACACCGGTACGGAAGACGTCCAGCCGGCGACGGCTGCGCGCGTTCACACCGGAGCGGCCCGGGGAGGGGGCCGGCTGCGGCGTGGTCGCCGTGACTACCTGAGCCATCGCGCCGTCCTGCGCTGGAGCAGGTAGTACAGCGACATGACGACCGCCACCATGACGATCATCCCGAGCGCCAGCGCCTTGCCGATGTTCTCCCGGCCGAGTGACACCTCGCTGGTCAGCGCCGTCCTGATCTGCAACGGGACGATGATCCCGCCCTGGGTGATCAGCGCGGCCGCGGTGGCGTAGGCGGAGAAGGCATTCGCGAACAGCAGCAGTGTCGCGCCGAGGAAGGGCGGGGTGAGCAACGGGATCGCGACGTGCCGCCAGTAGTCCCACGTCGTGCCGCCGAGGGTGGCGGTCGCCTCACGCCACTGGACCCGGACGCCGTCCAGCGCGGGCAGGAACACGAGCACCATCAACGGGATCTGGAAGTAGGCGTAGACGAGGACCAGCCCGCGCAACTGGAACAGCCAGATGCCGTTGGCGTAGATGTCCAGTCCGTGGTTCTTCAGGAACACGGTGAGGAAGCCGGCGTAGCCGATCGTCGCGATGAACGCGAAGGCCAGCGTCACACCGCCGGACTGCGCCAGCACCCCCGAGAAGGACGTCGTCGTCCTGCGCAGCCACCCCTCCGAGCGCCCGGTGACCACGGTGTACGCGAGCAGCGCGCCGAACGCCGCGCCGATCAGCGCGCTGGTCGCGGAGAGGATCAGGCTGTTGACGAAGGCGTCGAAGATGTAGCCCTGGGTCATCT
>JBKPQU010000374.1:0-5942 GCA_046734255.1 Actinomycetota bacterium | reverse complement strand
CCATCGTGCTCACCGGACGCGCCACGCACAAATCCCTTTATCCACACGGGTTTTCGGGGTGTCCGGATTGTCGGTGGTGGTCTCTACGGTGGCTCGTATGGGGATGGCGACGGGGGAGGACAGGGGACACGTCGTACCGCGTGTGCTGTCGGGCATGCGCCGGTTGGCCGCCGAGGGGATGGAGGCGCCGACCTGGTCGTTGTCGGATGCCGAGGCGCGGCAGACGGTGGCCGATGCGTATGCGGTGGTGGCGGCGGCCGATGCGCTGTTGCTGAAAGTGGTCCGGGATCTTGATGACCGGCCGGAGGCGGTGCCGGGTGCCCGTCCGGGCACGACCGCGGCGACGTTCCTGGTGCACGCGTGTCGGGTGTCACCGGGTCAGGCGCACCGGGATGTCACCGCGGCGCACGCCCTCGACCCGGACGGCGTGCGAAGCCCATCACGTGGTCTGGTTCCGGCACGGCGGCGCGACGGACATCGGGAACTTGGTGTTGCTGTGCGGGCACCACCACACCGCCGTGCACTCCGGACTATGGGAAATCACCATCCGCGACGGGGTGCCGTGGGTGCGACCACCCACCTGGATCGACCGACACCGACAACCCATCCGCAACCTCACCCACCACGCCGCCGACCAAGCCCGACGACTCGGCCACCAACTCCGCCTACACCTCGACCCACGACTCGATCGGAACGACCTGGATCCACCTGGGGACGAACCCCCTGGCTGCATCGACGACGACCCTGACAGGGGCGTCGGCGATACCGGACCACCCGACCGCGGCTAGCGTTGACCCGATCGGCGCAGGTTCGCTGACCTCGGATCGGCGACCCTGGAACCTCGAGGGACCCGGTGGCGCGACCGGGCGTGGGGGATGGGCGGCGTGAGGGGGCCTGGTGACGTCTGCCGTGATCCCCGCCCGCCGCCGGGCGAGGTTCCCCAGGATCGCCGTGGCGGCCGTCCTGCTCCTGCTGACCGCGGCGCTGCTGGCGATGCTGGCCGCCGTCCACCGCGCACCGGCCCTGTCGATCCGGGTGTCCGGCAGCCGCTTCCTCGACCAGAACGGCGACCCGGTCCGGCTGCTCGGGGCCAACCGGTCGGGGACGCAGTACGCGTGCCAGGAGGGATCGGGGATCTTCGACGGTCCCTCCGACGACGCCTCGATCGAGGCGATGCAGGCATGGGGGATGAACGCTGTCCGGGTCAACGGCAACGAGGACTGCTGGCTCGGGATCAACGGGGTCGACCCGCAGTACGGCGGCGCGCCCTACCGGGAGGCCCTCGCCGACTACGTCCGGCGGATCAACGCCCACGACATGTACGTCATCGTCGACCTCCACCACAGCGCTCCCGGTACGCACCAGGCGGTCGGCCAGCAGCCGATGGCCGACCGGGATCACGCGAAGGCGTACTGGTCGAGCGTGGCGGACTACTTCAAGGACGATCACGCGGTGGTCTTCGACCTGTTCAACGAGCCGTACCCGGACCACAACCGCGACTCGGTCGCGGCCTGGACGTGCCTGCGGGACGGCGGGAGCTGCCCGGGGGTGGGGTTCACCGCGGCGGGCATGCAGGAGCTGGTCGACGCCGTACGCGCGACCGGGGCCACCAACCCCATCCTGATCAGCGGGCCGCAGTACGCGGGCTCGGTGAGCCGCTGGCTCGCGTTCCGGCCGCGCGACCCGGCCGACCAGCTCGCCGCGTCGGTGCACATCTACGGGAAGCCGCTCGGCTCGCCGTACGACGATCCCGCGACCTGGGGGCCGAGCCTGGCGCCGCTCGCGGCGGAGGTGCCGGTCGTGATCGGTGAGATCGGTGACACCGACTGCACGCACCGGTTCATCGACCGCCTGATGTCGTGGGCGGACGCGCACGGGATCAGCTACCTCGGCTGGGCCTGGGTGGCCGGGGACTGCGCGGATGAGCCCTCGCTGATCGCCGACGACAGCGGGACGCCGTCGGAGTACGGAGTGGGCCTGCGGGACCACCTGCTCGGCCTGGCCGCGAACGCATCCCGGTGATCTGCGACGATGCCGCGGTGAACATCTTCCGCAGGGCGGGGATGGCGGTCGCCAGAGGCGGGATGGCCGTCCAGGTCTGGATGTACCGGAGGAGCGGGGGGCGCCGGGGCGGGAAGGCCCCGGGCGGCGTGCCACTGCTGCTGCTGACCACGACCGGGCGCAAGAGCGGCGCCCGGCGCACCCGGCCTGTGGGCTTCCTCCCGCAGGGGGACGGGTTCGTGGTCTGCGGCTCCAACGGCGGGTCGGACAGGCCACCCGCCTGGTCGTTGAACCTGCGCGCCAACCCCGCGGCGACGGTCGAGGTCAAGGAGCGGACGCTGCCCGTCACGGCCTCCGAGGTCACCGGTGCGGACTACGAGCCGATGTGGCAGGCGTACACGGCGGCCTACCCGGGCTTCGCCCGCTACCGGACCAAGACCCAGCGGCACCTCCCGCTGTTCGTCCTCCAGCCATCCACGCCTGACGGGAGCACGGACGGGAGCACGGACGGGAGCGCAGGCGGGAGCAACTGAGCCGCACCCGGTCTCAGGTCGAGACCTGCAGGACCAGCCGCCCCCGCGAGTGCCCGGTCTCGGCAGTCGCGTGCGCCTCGGGCGCGGCCTCGAGCGGGAGCACGCCGGCGACATAGACGCGCAGGCTGCCGTCCTCCAGCAGCGGGGTGAGGTGGCCCAGCAGCTCGGCGGTGATCTGGCCGCGGACGCTGGCCGCCCGGACGCCGGCGCCGGCGGCACGTTCCGGAGGCCGGCCCGCGACCGTGACGAGGACGCCGCCGCTGGTGATCACGTCGACGGACCGCTCGAGCACGTCGCCGCCCACGGTGTCGATCACCGCGTCGAGGTCGTCGGCGGCGTCCTCGAACCGTGTCGCGGTGTAGTCGATGACCTGATCGGCGCCGAGCGACTCCACGGCGTCGGCATTCCCCGCCGAGGCCGTGGCGATCACCACCGCCTCCTTTCGCCGGGCGAGTTGCACGGCGAACTGGCCGACGCCACCCGCGCCGCCGTGGACGAGCACGCGCTGGCCCGGTACCAGGCCCGCGGCCTCGACCGCCGCCCACGCGGTCGCCGCTCCCAGCGGCACCGCCGCGGCCTCGGTGAAGTCCAGGCCGACCGGCATGCGCGCGATGCCTCCCGCCGGTGCGGTGAGGTACTCGGCGTACGTGTCCTGGGCACCGCCGTAGACCCGGTCGCCCGGCATCACGCCCTCGACGCCCGGCCCGACGGTGTCCACGACGCCGGCGAAGTCGGTCCCCGGGATGTGCGGCAGCGGCACGGGGAGGAACTCCCGGAGCAGTCCCTGGCGCATCTTCCAGTCCACGGGGTGCACTCCCGTGGCGCGCACGGCGACCAGGACCTCGCCCTCGCCCGGCGTCGGGCGCGGCACGATCTCGGTGACCAGGTTCTGCGGCGGCCCGTACTGGTGGAAGCGGACGGCGCGCATCGTCGTCGGGTCCGCCATGGCTGCCCCCCTCGTCGGCGTTGCGGGCTGAGGCGAGGCTAGTGCCCCTTCGCCCGGCCGCCACGGGTGGCCGCATCGGCCAGCAGGCCGAGGCCGATCCCGAGCATCCACACGTCCTTGGAGATCGTCATGCCCTGGGAGGTGGGAGCCAGGCTGCCCTTCTTGCGCAGCCCCGGCGTCCGCAGGTACATCGTCACGAGCCCGGCCGAGAAGGCGGTCAGCGCCGCGCCGGCGACTGCGGTGGGGACCAGCGGGATGAGCAGCGTCGCACCAAGGCCGATCTCGGCGGCGGACAGCAGGCGGACGAACGTCGCCGGCTCGAGATCCTTGAAGAAGGGGTAGGTGCCCGAGGCGAACCCGTGCAGCCGCGCGGCGGTCTCCTCGTCGGCGTGCCGCTTCTCCAGCCCGGTGTTCAGGATGTACGCGCCGGTGGCGGCGCGAAGGGGAATCTCGCGTGCGGTGATCGGCAACATGGGACCCCCGTCCGGGGTAGTTAGTAGAGGATTCAACCTACAACCCGAATTGTCCGGCTTGCACGCCGGGTCTACGGTTTGCCTGCTCCGGCTGCCAGGCGCTCGGGGAGGCGAACGCAATGGGAACTGTTCGGCATCGTCTGGCCGTGGTCATCGCGTGCGTGGGCGGTCTGGCGCTGAGCCTCCTACCGGCGCAGGCGCCGGCGGCGACCTCCACCGCGACCGCGGCCGCGCACGGGACGCCGGGCGGCAGCCTCGTCGTGCGTACCGACAAGGGCGCGGTCCGCGGCGTCCGGTCGGACGGCGTGGACAGCTTCCTCGGCATCCGCTACGCGGCCGCTCCCGTGGGCGACCGGCGGTGGCGCCCGCCGCAGCCGGTCGCGCCGTGGTCCGGGGTGAAGCCGGCCGACCAGTTCGGCAACCGGTGCCCGGCCGCGGCCAGCACCAACGGCCCGCGGTCGGAGACCGAGGACTGCCTGTTCGTCAACGTGCAGAGGCCCACCGGGGTGGAGCGCGGTGACCGGGTCCCGGTGTACGTCTTCATTCACGGCGGCGGGTTCGTCAACGGCAGCTCCAACCAGGCCGACATGCAGCAGATCGTCCAGCAGACCGGCGTCATCGGGGTCTCGATGAACTACCGCCTCGGGGTGCTCGGCTTCCTCGGCCACCCCGGGCTGACCGCCGAGGCCGGCCAGTCCGGCAACTACGGGCTGATGGACCAGCAGGCCGCGCTGCGCTGGGTGCGGCGCAACATCGCCGCGTTCGGCGGCGACCCCGCCCGCGTCACCCTCGGCGGGGAGTCGGCCGGTGCCTTCTCCGTGTGCGTGCATCTGGCGGCGCCGGGGTCGGCGGGGCTGTTCGCGCGCGCGATGCTGCAGAGCGGGGCCTGCCCGAGCCAGACCCGGACCGCGGCGGAGACCGCCGGCAGCGCGTTCGCGTCGGCGGCCGGCTGCGCCGAGGTGGCGACCGAGGTGGCGTGCCTGCGCAGCACCCCGGTCGGCACGCTGCTCGACACGCCCTACCCCGGCTTCTTCTTCCCGGTGCGTGGCACGCGGTTCCTACCGCAGGACCCGCGGGCGGCGGTGGCGACCGGCCGGTTCCGGCGGGTGCCGGTGGTGATCGGCGCCAATCGGGACGAGGGGCGCACGTTCGCGCGGGGCGACATCGGATGGACCGAGGCGCAGTACGTCGCCTGGGTGGATACGACGTTCGGGGCGAGCGCCGGCGCCGTCCTCGAGCACTACCCGTGGCCCGCCACGTCCGACCAGTTCACCGCCGCCTACCTGGCCGGCGCGGTGATGACCGACTCCGGCCTGCTCGTGGGCATCGGCGGGTGCACCAACCGGCAGCTCACCGCCGACTTCGCCCGGTTCACCCGCACGTACGCCTACGAGTTCGACCACCGCACCGGCCCCGGCCTGACGCCCATCCCCGACTACGTGTGGGGCGCCGGGCACGCCGCCGAGCTGGCCTACCTGTTCCCCAGCTTCGACAACGGCACGCCGATCGCGCCCACGTTCAATGCCGCCGAGCGGCAGCTGGCCCGCGAGATGAAGAGGTACTGGGGCGCGTTCACGCGACTCGGCACCCCGCGCGTGCCCGGCCAGGCCGCCTGGCCGGGCTACGACACCCGGCAGGTCGTGATGTCCCTGCGGGCGGGCGGGCAGAGCGTCACGATCTCCGACGCGCAGTTGCGCGCCGAGCACCAGTGCGACTTCTGGGCGACCGTGCCGCCACTCTGATCAGAGTGGCCTGATCACAGCGCGCTGGTCCCGCGCGGCGTGCCGAGGCGCGCACGCGTATCTGCGCGGCCGGTCCCTGCTCCTTGCCGGCATGTTGGGAACAGACGTGTACGCCGCGTTCATGAGGGCGTTGCTGGACGGCGCGGAGCCCCGTCCGTCGGAGGGGAACGGCACGGGGCCCGCGCAGTCCGCGCCCACAGCGGCCTCCGAAGAGGAGACACCCGAGCAGTCGTCGCAGGAGTCGGAG
>JBKPQU010000373.1:0-5406 GCA_046734255.1 Actinomycetota bacterium | reverse complement strand
CCCTTGCCCCGGCCGGGGACCGCGGCCCCCGGCTGGTTGCCGAGGTCGCGGCCGAGCTCGGCCTGGCCGAACCGGTCACCCCCTGGCACACGAGCCGCGGCCGGGTGGCCGAGCTCGCCGGCGGGATCGGCGTGCTCGCCGGGGAGCTGGCCGCCGCCGCGTCCGACGTCGTCCTGCTGTCCTCCGGCGACATCGGCGAGGTCGCGGTCGCCTCCCCCGGCGGGTCGTCGGCCATGCCGCACAAGCGCAACCCGTCCGGCGCGGTGCTCGCGCTCGCCTGCGCCCACCGGGTCCCCGGCCTCGTCGCGACCGTGCTCGCCGGGATGCCGCAGGAGCTGCAGCGGGCGGCCGGGCGGTGGCAGGCGGAGTGGGGCACGCTGACCGACCTGCTCCGCCTGATCGGCGGGACCACGCACCACACGTGCGCGTGCTACCGGGGGTTGCGGGTCGAGAGCGACGCGATGCGGGCCAACCTGCGGGCGCTGGTCGGCCCGGACGCCGAGCCCGACCTGGGCTCGGCGGCGGCGTTCGTCGACCGGGCGCTGGCCGCTCATGCCGCGTGCACGGACGTGTCCCCCGAAACCCCGCGCGAGCCCGCCGGATGACCGCGCGCCTCGGGTACGACGTGAACGGCCCCGCGTCGGGCGAGGAGGACGCGCCGGTGCTGGTGCTCGGCAGCTCGCTCGGCACCACGCGGGTCATGTGGCGTCCGCAGCTGGAGCCGTTCGCCGAGCGCCTCCGGGTGGTCCGCTTCGACCACCGCGGCCACGGGGCCTCGGCGGAGCCGCCCGGCCCGTACACGATCGCCGACCTGGGCCGGGACGTTCTGGCGATGCTCGGCGAGCTGGGCGTCCGGCACTTCAGCTACGCCGGGGTCTCGCTCGGCGGGATGGTCGGGATCTGGCTCGCGGCCAACGCGGCGGAACGCGTGGACCGGCTGGCACTGTGCTGCACGACGGCGTACCTGCCGCCGGCGCAGGCCTGGCGCGACCGGGCCGCGACCGTGCTCGCCTCGGGGATGGCGGCGATCGCGGACGCGGTGGTCGCCCGCTGGTTCACCCCGGCCTTCGCCGCCGACCACCCGGACGTGGTCGCGGAGATGCACGCCGGCCTGGTGGCCGCACCGCCGGTCGGGTACGCCGCGTGCTGCGAGGCGATCGCGGCAATGGACCAGCGCGAGGACCTGTACCGGATCACCGCGCCGACCCTGGTGCTGGCCGGTACGCAGGACCAGGCGATCCCGGTGGATCACTCCGAGCGGCTCGTCGAGGCGGTGCCGGGCAGCCGGCTGGCGCTCGTCCACGGAGCGCACCTGGCCACACTCGAGGCGGCCGCGGAGTCCACCGCGCTCCTGCTCGATCACCTCCTGCCCGAACAGCTGCCCGACCACACGCCCGGACAGGGAGGCCTGTGATGGACGACGCCGAGCGGCACGAGGCCGGCATGGCGGTGCGCCGGGCGGTCCTCGGCGACGCGTGGGTGGACCGGGCACGGGCGACGTCGAACGAGTTCACCGAGGACTTCCAGGACTTCATCACCCGCTACGCCTGGGGGGAGATCTGGAGCCGTCCTGGCCTGGACCGGCGCACGCGGAGCCTCCTCACGCTGGCGTTGCTCGCGGGGCTGGGCCGCGCCGATGAGTTGCCGCTGCACGTGCGCGGTGCGCTGAACAACGGCCTGACCGCCGACGAGATCAAGGAGACGCTGCTGCAGGTCGCGGTGTACGCCGGGGTCCCGGCGGCGAACACCGCGTTCGCCGTGGCGCGACGGACCCTCGACGACATCGCCGCCGAGGCCGGCGGACCGGCCGCGCCCGCGCCCGACTGACCTTCACCACCTCGGGTGGCGCGGGACGCGCTGGCAGCGGGGGCAGGTGAACGAGGAGCGGTTCATGAACGCCTGCCGGCGGATCGGCGTCGAGCACCGCAGGCACGGCATCCCCGCCCGGCCGTACACGGCCAGCGAGCGCTCGAAGTACCCGCTGCTGCCGTTGACGTCGACGTAGAGGCTGTCGAAGCTCGTGCCGCCCTCGAGCAGTGCCCTCGACATGACCTCCCGGGTGGCCGCGAGCAGGCCCGCCACCCCCGGCCGGGTCATGCCCTCGGTACGCCGGGCGGGGTGCATCCGGACGCGCCACAGCGCCTCGTCGGCGTAGATGTTGCCGATCCCGGAGAGCAGCTGCTGGTCGAGCAGCGCGCGCTTCAGGCCGGTGCGCCGGCGGCGGATCCGGCGGGTGAGGTCCTGCTCGTCCAGCAGCGGGTCGAGGACGTCCCGCGCGATGTGCGCCACGGGGACCGGGAGTACCGGCGCGGAGGGCAGCGCCGGTCGCCCGGGATCGCCTGGCCCGCCGCCCAGCCCACCGGCCAGGCCGTCCGGGGTGGGCACGAGGGGGACGACGGCGAGGCCGCCGAACATCCGCTGGTCGACGAAGCGCAACTCCTGGCCGTCCAGCTCCGGGCCGTCACTGAAGCGGATCCGCACCCGCAGGTGCGGCTCGGCCGGCGCCTCCTCGGGCCGCAGCACCAGCTGACCGCTCATCCCCAGGTGAGCCATCAGCGCCTCGCCGCTGTCCAGGGACAGCCAGAGGAACTTCCCCCGGCGGACGGCATCCTCGACCCGGACGCCGATCAGGCGGGCCGCGAAGTCCTCCGTGCCCGCCAGGTGGCGCCGGACCGGGCGCGGGTGGTGCACCTCGACCATGCGGATCCGGGCGCCGCTGACCCAGCGGGCCAGGCCGCGCCGCACCACCTCGACCTCCGGGAGCTCGGGCACGGCTCAGTGCCCGGCGGCGCCGTCGCCGGCGATCTCCTCAGCCGATGGGCGCTCGGCGTCCGCGGTGGACTGTTCACCCTGCAGCCGAAGGAAGGCGGCCGAGGCCGCGGCCTGCTCGGCCTCCTTCTTGCTGCGCCCGCTGCCGGTCCCGTAGTCCTTGCCGTGCACCCGCGCGGTGGCGTGGAAGACCTTCGCGTGGTCGGGGCCCTCCTCGCCCACCACGTACTCCGGGACGCCGAGCGAGTTGGTGGCGGTGAGCTCCTGCAGGCTGGTCTTCCAGTCCAGGCCCGCCCCGAGCGCAGCGGTGGAGTCCATCACGGGGTCGACCAGGCGGCGTACCAGCTGGGTCGCGACGCCGATCCCGTGCTGCAGGTACACGGCTCCGATGATCGCCTCGAGGGTGTCGGCGAGGATCGAGGACTTGTCCCGCCCCCCGCTGGTCTCCTCGCCGCGGCCGAGCTTGAGGTGCTGGCCGAGGTCCAGCCCGCGCGCCATGTCGGCCAGTGCCCGGGCGTTGACCACGGCGGCCCGCAGCTTCGCCAGCTGGCCCTCGGGCAGGTCGGGGTGGCGGCGGAACAGGGCGTCGGTGACGACCAGCCCCAGGACGGAGTCCCCCAGGAACTCCAGCCGCTCGTTGGTCGGCAGGCCGCCGTTCTCGTAGGCGTACGAGCGGTGGGTCAGGGCTCGCTCGAGCAGATCGGGCTTCAGCCGGACCTCCAGGCGCGCCTCGAGCTCCCCGCTCTCGGTGGGGAGCTGTGGCGGCCGCGAGAGGGCGTTCACGGCCGGGTCCGACCTGGCCTGCCGCCGATCAGAGGTCTTTGACCTTCCGACCCTTGTACTCCAGGTACAGCGGCGTGCCGGAGGAGTCGGTCACCACCCGGGCCCGGTGCGGCTGGAAGTAGGTGACCTCGCCACCGGCCGTGGTGGCGGTGAGCGTGGGCGCAGTCGCCTTCCACCGGGAGCGGCGGGACCGCGTGTTGCTGCGGGACATCCTCCGCTTCGGAACGGCCACGTCAGCTCTCCTTCTGCTCGTCGTGCAGCGGCCCAGCCGGGCCGCCCTCGGGCACCAGGCCCCACAGGGCCTGCCACCGCGGATCCAGTTCCTCGTGCCGGTGGTCCGGGTCCTCGGCCAGGGGCATCCCGCACTGCGGGCACAACCCCGGGCAGTCTGCCCGGCAGACCGGCTGGAACGGTAGTGCGAGCACCACCGCGTCGCGCAGCGCGGGCTCGAGGTCGATCACCTCGTCCTCGATCTCGCGCAGTTCCTCTTCCTCGTCGTCCAGAGCGTGGTCGGGATAGACGAACAGCTCCTGCAGCTCGATGTCGAACGGCGCCTCGACATCGCCCAGGCAGCGCACGCACTCCCCGGTGGCCGTTCCGCGCACCCGGCCGGAGACCAGGACGCCCTCCATCACCGCCTCCAGCCTGAGGTCGAGCTCGAGGTCGGTTCCGGCGGGGACGCCGATGACAGCGGTACCGAGGTCCGGCGGCGCAGCGACGGTGCGGCGCACGGTCCGCATTGTTCCGGGCCGCCGTCCGAGCTCTTGGGTGTCGAGCAGGTACGCGGACCGGCCGTTCCGGCGGATGGTGCACTCCTTCACGCCGCTGGCAGCAGAAACTCGGCCCCGACGCGTCGGCGACGAGGCCACCCCGAGGGTACTGCAGGTGCTGGTCAGCGCCCAAACCGGTCGCCGGCGTCCGGCGCCAGCCGCGCGGTGAGCCGGCCGAGGACGACGTCCGGCACCAGGCCCGTGACGTCGCCGCCATGCGCGACGACCTCCTTGACCAGGCTGCTGGAGACGTGCTCCAGGCGCGGGTCACCAGCCAGGAACACGGTCTCCAGGCCGGA
Source organism: Actinomycetota bacterium (assembly GCA_046734255.1). Taxonomy (GTDB): domain Bacteria; phylum Actinomycetota; class Actinomycetes; order Actinomycetales; family Kineosporiaceae; genus JBKPQU01. The sequence goes on along the minus strand of JBKPQU010000373.1, from coordinate 785 downwards.
CAGGTGGCGGTTCATCAACGCCATGGGCAGCTCGTAGGCGAAGTCCGTTCCGCTGCGCAGCCCCTTGACCACGGCGACCGCACCGACCGAACGGCAGTAGTCGACCAACAGCTGGTCCTGGACGGACTCGACCCGCACACCGGGGTCGGCCAGGCTCTCCCGCAGCATGTCCAACCGCTCTTCGAGGGTGAACGTCGCCGCCTTGGCCGGGTTCGTCAGCACGGCGACCACGACCTCGTCGAACAGCGCCCCGGCCCGCCGGATCACATCCAGGTGCCCCTCGGTCACCGGGTCGAAGCTGCCGGGGCAGACGCAGCGGTGCTCGGCCACGCACGGAACCTAGCAGCGGCGTGGCCCGCTCACCGGCGCGACGCCTCGGCGAGCGGATCCGGCGGCCTCGTCACCCCCACTCGGCGGTCCACACCGCGGTGTCGCCGTACCGGCGCGACCCGGTCCGGGCCAGGCCGTGCGGCCAGCCGGGCTCCGGGGAGCGCGCGCTGCGCTCGACCACCACCGCCGCGTCCGGCGCCAGCCAGCCGGCCGTGGTGAGCAGGTCGAGCACCCGCGCGAGCCCGGGTTCGGGCAGCTCGTAGGGAGGATCGGCGAACACCAGGTCCACCGGTGCCGGGGCGGCGGTGCCGAGGTAGCGCTCGACCGGTGCCCGGACGACGTCGAGGCCGGGCAGGTCCAGGGTGGAGACGTTCCGCCGGGCCGCCTCGGTCGCCGACCGCGCGGAGTCGACCAGGGTCACGGACGTCGCCCCTCGGCTGGCCGCCTCCAGCCCC
>JBKPQU010000372.1:0-6666 GCA_046734255.1 Actinomycetota bacterium | reverse complement strand
ATCGAGGAGCGCGAGGAGTAGGAGTGGAAGCACTCGCGGCGATCGACGGTTGGGACGTTCCCAACCCCGCGATCGCCGTGGTGGGCCCGGATGGCGTGATCGCCTCCCACGGCGCGACCGACCGCGCTCTCCGGATCGCGTCGGTGACGAAGCCGCTGGTCGCCTACGCCGTGATGATCGCGGTCGAGGAGGGCGCGCTCGAACTCGACGACGCCGCCGGCCCGGAGGGCGCCACCGTCCGCCACCTGCTCGCGCACACCGCCGGGTACGGCTTCGAGGACGACGCGGACGTCGCGTTCCCGCCGGGGGAGCGGCGGGTGTACTCCAACCGCGGGTTCGTGGAGCTCGGCCGGCACCTGGAGGCCTCGACCGGCCTGCCGATCGAGCAGTACCTGCACGAGGCGGTGCTGGAACCCCTCGGCATGGGCTCGACAGAGCTGCGCGGCTCCCCGGCGCACGCGGTGCACAGCACCGTGCAGGACCTGACCGCCTTCGCCACCGAGCTGCTCTCCCCGCGTCTGCTGGCGGCGTCCACCGTGCGGCAGGTCGTCGAGGTCCAGTTCCCCGGGCTGGCCGGCGTTCTGCCCGGGATCGGCCGGTTCGACCCGCTGGACTGGGGGCTCGGCGTCGAGCGGAACTTCGCCCGCCCGGGGCACTGGGCGGGGTCCCGGGTGTCCCGGGGAACCTTCGGCCACTTCGGCGGCTCCGGGACGTTTCTCTGGGTGGACCCCGAGGCGTCCGCTGCGGCCATCTACCTGGGCGATCGCCCCTTCGACCGCTGGGCCCTGGATGCCTGGCCATCACTGTGTGACGCGATCGTCACGGAGATCGGAACCACACGGGCCACGACGTCGAACTCGGACGGGGCGACCACGTAGGCTCGTTGTGTGTACGAGGGCGTGATCCAGGACCTCATCGACGAGCTCGGCAGGCTGCCGGGCGTCGGGCCGAAGAGTGCCCAGCGGATCGCGTTCTACCTGGTGCAATCCGAGCCGGCGGACATCCGCCGGCTCGTGGCGGCGCTGACCGAGGTGAGCGAGAAGGTCAGGTTCTGCACCGCGTGCGGGAATGTCGCCGAGGACGAGCTGTGCCGGATCTGCCGGGACCCCCGGCGCGAACCGAGCGTGCTGTGCGTGGTGGAGGAGCCGAAGGACGTCGTGGCGATCGAGAAGACCAGGGAGTTCCGCGGTCGCTACCACGTGCTCGGCGGCGCGATCAGCCCGATCGACGGGGTCGGTCCGGACGACCTGCGGGTGCGCGAGCTGGTCAGCCGGCTCGCCGGGGGAGAGGTCACCGAGATCATCCTGGCCACCGACCCGAACCTGGAGGGCGAGGCGACGGCGACGTACCTCGCCCGGCTGCTCAAGCCGATGGGTGTCACGGTGACCCGGCTGGCGTCCGGCCTGCCCGTCGGGGGCGATCTGGAGTACGCCGATGAAGTCACGCTGGGGCGGGCTTTCGAGGGGAGGAGGCTGCTCGATGTCTGATGACGGGTCCGACCGGCCGGCCGAGCGCCGGATGGGCGAGCGGCGGTCCAGGGATCGGCGCCGCAACGGCGTCACCGCCGAGGACGCCGCCGAGCTGCTTGAGCTGCGGCAACTCGCCGACGAGACGGCCGTGGAGGCGCAGAGCTACCTCGACGTGCTGACCGAGGTGGCCTCGGGGTCCTCCCCGGACACCGCGATCCCGGTGCTGTTGCTCGCGGTCTCGCAGATCCTGCTGGACGGCGCCCGGCTCGGGGCGATCCGCGACGTCGTGCCGAGCCGCCGGTTCGAGCCGGACACCGGGCTCGACCCCGACATCGACCCGCTGCGCGCCGGCCTGGCCAACCTGCTCGAGGGCGTCGACGTGTACGCCGACATCGTCGACCCGCTGACCAGCGCCCAGATGGTGCGCGGCAGCCTGTCCGACGACCTGGTGCACGTCGCGGCCGATCTCGTGCACGGCCTGCGGCACTACCGGCTCGGCCGGATCGACGAGGCGCTCTGGTGGTGGCAGTTCTCCTACCTGTCCACCTGGGGGGTCCGGGCGGCCAGCGCGTTGCGGGTGCTCCAGTCGATGCTGGGCCACCTCCGCCTGGACGTCGACGCCGAGACCGTCGCCGACGCCGAATTCGACGCGCTGCACACGCCCTGACAGCGGCGGCCGGAGCCGCCGAACCCGACAAGTCCGGCGAGAGGCGATCGCGCCGTTAGACTCGTGGCCTGTGGGTCTGGTGGTGCAGAAGTACGGCGGATCTTCGGTTGCCGACGCCGATGGGGTCAAGCGCGTCGCCCGGCGGATCGTCGACACGAAGAAGGCCGGCCACGACGTGTGCGTCGTGGTCTCGGCGATGGGTGACACCACCGACGACCTGATCGACCTGGCCCAGCAGGTCTCGCCGCTCCCGCCCGGCCGGGAGCTGGACATGCTGCTCACCGCGGGAGAGCGGATCGCGATGTCGCTGCTCGCGATGGCGATCGCCTCCCAGGGCTTCCGCGCCCGCTCGTTCACCGGCAGCCAGGCCGGCGTCATCACGGACTCGGCGCACGGGCGCGCCCGGATCATCGATGTCACCCCCGGCCGGATCCGCCAGGCGCTCAACGACGGCGACATCGCGATCGTCGCCGGGTTCCAGGGGGTCAGCCAGGACACCAAGGACATCACCACGCTGGGCCGCGGTGGCTCCGACACGACCGCGGTCGCGCTGGCCGCGGCGCTCGGCGCGGACGTGTGCGAGATCTACACCGATGTGGACGGCGTCTTCACCGCCGATCCCCGAATCGTGCCGACCGCCCGCCGGATCGACCGGATCACCAGCGAGGAGATGCTCGAGATGGCGGCCTCGGGCGCGAAGATCCTGCACCTGAGGTGCGTCGAATACGCCCGGAGGTACGGCCTGCCGGTGCATGTGCGTTCGTCGTTCAGCCAGCATGAGGGGACCTGGGTGGTCGACGCAGTTGTGAGGGGAGATCAGATGGAGCAGCCGATCATCTCGGGGGTGGCGCACGACCGCAGCGAGGCCAAGGTCACGGTCGTGGGGGTGCCGGACAAGCCCGGCAAGGCGGCGGAGATCTTCGAGGCCGTGGCGGCGGCGGAGATCAATATCGACATGATCGTGCAGAACGTCTCCGCGGCGGCCACCGGGCTGACCGACGTCTCGTTCACGCTGCCCAAGACCGACGGGCAGACCGCGGTCACGGCACTGTCCCGCGTGCAGGAGGCGGTCGGGTTCGCCTCGCTTCAGTACGACGACCAGATCGGCAAGATCTCGTTGATCGGGGCCGGCATGCGCAGCCACCCCGGGGTCTCGGCGAGGTTCTTCAAGGCCCTGGCGGACGCCGGGGTCAACATCGAGATGATCAGCACGTCGGAGATCCGGATCTCGGTGGTCACGCGCGCGGACGCCGTCGACGACGCGGTGCGCGCGGTGCACACGGCCTTCGGCCTGGACAGCAGCGAGGGTGAGGCCGTGGTGTACGCCGGGACCGGCCGGTGAGCGCGGCGAAGGGCCGGGCGGCCAAGCCCACGCTGGCGGTCGTCGGCGCGACCGGCGCCGTCGGCGGGGTGATGCTGCGCATCCTGTCCACCCGGGAGGACGTCTGGGGCGAGATCCGGCTGGTCGCCTCGGCCCGCTCGGCCGGGCGCAAGCTGGTCGTGCGCGGGGAGCAGGTGGAGGTCCAGGCGCTCGCGCCGGAGGTCTTCGACGGCGTCGACGTGGCGATGTTCGACGTGCCGGACGAGGTGTCGGCCGAGTGGGCGCCGATCGCCGTGGAGCACGGCGCGGTGGTGGTGGACAACTCCGGGGCATTCCGGATGGACCCCGAGGTGCCGCTGGTCGTCCCCGAGGTGAACCGCGCGCAGATCCGCAACCGGCCCAAGGGGATCATCGCCAACCCGAACTGCACGACGTTGACGATGATGGACGCGATGGGCGCGCTCCACCGCGGGTGGGGGCTGACCGCGCTCGTCGTGGCCTCCTACCAGGCGGCCTCCGGTGCCGGTCAGGCCGGCACGGACCGGCTGCACGAGGAGCTCGAGGTGGTCGCGGGCAACCGGATGCTCGGGCAGCAGCCCGGCGACGTGCGTCGGGCGATCGCGGACAAGCTCGGTGACACCGCCTCACCGTTCCCGGCCCCGCTGGCGCTGAACGTCGTCCCGTGGGCCGGCTCGCCGAAGGACGCCGGGTGGTCGAGCGAGGAGCTGAAGGTCCGCAACGAGTCCCGCAAGATCCTCGGCATCCCGGACCTGAAGGTGTCGGCGACCTGCGTGCGGGTGCCGGTGGTGACCACGCACTCCCTCGCCGTTCACGCCACCTTCCAGAACCCGGTGTCGGTCGCGGACGTGCGGCGCGCGCTCATGGACGCGCCGAGCGTCGTCGTGCTCGACGACCCGGACGATCAGGACTTCCCGACGCCGGTGGACGTCGTCGGGTCCGATCCGACGTTCGTCGGCCGGATCCGCCAGGCGCTGGACTTCCCGAACACGATCGAGCTGTTCGTCTGCGGCGACAACCTCCGCAAGGGCGCGGCGCTGAACACCGCGCAGATCGCCGAGATCGTGGCGGCGGAGCTGATCCGGTCCAGGAGCTAGGGCGCCCGTTGGTGGAGCGGCCACCGCGGGTCCCGCCGCCGGCGGGCTCGCGCCCCCGCGATGTCCTCGTGGTCGGGGACGCCAACCCGGACCTCGTGCTCCGCGGTGATGTCGTGCCGAGGTTCGGCCAGGTGGAGCAGATGCTCGATCACGCCGACCTCGTCGTGGCCGGATCCGCGGGGATCGTTGCGTGCGGCACGGCGCGCCTCGGGCTGCGCACGGCGCTGGCGGCGCACGTCGGCAGCGACCCGTTCGGTGACGTCGTGGTCTCGGGCCTGACCGACTGCGGCGTCGACACCTCGCTGGTGGTGCGCGAGCCCAGGACGCCGACCGGCCTCTCGGTCATCCTGTCCACTCCACAGGACCGGGCGATCCTCACCCTGCCCGGCACGATCCCGCTCCAGCGGGCCGAGGAGATCGACGACGACGCGCTGGCTGCGACCCGGCACGTCCACGTGGCGTCCTGGTTCCTGATCCCCGGCCTCGCCGCGGGCGCGCGCGACCTGTTCCGCCGCGCGCACGCCGCCGGGGCCACCACGTCCCTGGACACCAACTGGGACCCTGCCGGTGCCTGGGGCGGTGTCACGGACGTCCTCGCGGAGACCGACGTGTTCCTGCCGAACGCGGCCGAGCTCCTGGCGATCGTCGGTGTGGATGCGTTCGGAACAACCGTCCCGGACGACGAGCTGCTGGCGGCCGCGTCGCGACCGCTGCGCTCGGCCGGCCCCCTGCTGGCCGTCAAGGCGGGCCCGGCCGGCGGGGTGGGCTGGGGCCCGGACGGGGAATGCCGCGTCGCGCCGATCGGCGTCGACGTGATCGACACCACCGGGGCGGGTGACTCCTTCGACGCGGGCTTCCTCGCCGGATGGCTGGCCGGCCGTCCCTTCCCGGAGTGCCTGCGCTGGGCGGTGGTCGCCGGATCCCTGTCCACCCGAGCGGCCGGTGGCACCGCCGCGCAGCCGACCCGCTCGGAACTGGCCTCGTACCTGTGACCGGGCAGGCTCAGCCCTTGAGCCCGGTGAACGTCATCGTCGCGATGAAGTGACGCTGGGCGATCAGGAACGCGATGATCAGCGGCATCGTCGCGACGACGTTGCCGCTCATCAGCAGCGACCACTGGGTGCGCCGCGTGCCCTGGAAGTTGGCCAGGCCCAGCTGGATGGTGAAGTTGTGCTCGTTGTTGATCGCGATCAGCGGCCAGACCAGGTCGTTCCACGCGCCCAGCAGGGTGAAGATCGCCAGCGTGGCCAGGGCCGGTTTGGCCAGCGGCAGCACGATCCGCCAGAAGACCCCGAACGTGCTGCAGCCGTCGATCCGAGCGGCGTCCTCGAGCTCGCGCGGGAGTGACAGGAAGAACTGGCGCATCAGGAAGATGCCGAACGCCGAGGCCAGCCACGGCACGAACGCCGCCCCCAGGGTGTCGATCAGGTGTAGCCGCGCGAACATCACGTACGTCGGCACCAGGAGCAGCTGGATGGGGATCATCACGGTACCCACGATGAAGAAGAAGCTGACCTGGCGCCCGTGGAACTTCAGGCGGGCGAAGCCGTATCCGGCCAGCGAGCACAGCACAAGGTGGGCGACCACGGACACGGTGGCCACGATCGTGGAGTTGATCAGCCACCGCGTCACCGGCGTCTCGGTGAACAGCCCGACGTACCCCGACGCGATCCGGGTGACCCCAACCCCCGCGTTGCCCAGGTCGGGGTGGCTCGGCCAGAACCGCGGCGGGAACCGGTTGATCTCGCTGTCGTCCATCAACGAGGTCAGCACCATCTGCACCAGCGGCAGCACGAACAGCAGCGCCAACGGCATGAGCAGCAGGTGCCACGGGCTGAACGGGAGCCTTCGCCGGCCCGCCGGCCTGGTCACGACGCGGGCCTCGGAGTCCGACAGCAGGTCGGCCATCAGAAGGCCTCGAGGTTGCGCCGTCGTGCGTAGATCACCATGCCAATCGTGATGATCATGGTCACGACGAACAGGCCGTACGCCACTGCGGAGGCGTACCCGAAGTGCTGCAGCTCGCGGAACTGGTAGTACACGTAGTAGACGACGGTCTGCGAGGCTCCGAGCGGGCCGCCTTTGGTCGTGGTG